>JAGWVZ010000048.1 GCA_018970625.1 Myxococcales bacterium
ATTACCCGCGTCGAGATTGTGTCGATAACGGCGACGATCGACAACAACACGTTGAACATTCCGATCGAGCCGATTCAGGTGCGTGTGGGCGATGCAAACGACACCTGGGCAACGGCTGTTCTTGCCGCCGAGACCGCGCAGCTGCCGCCTGGGTTCACTGGCGAGGAAGAAGGCGAAGCGGTCGCTGCCAACCGCGAAGTTGCAGGCGAGCTGCTGGCCAGCGGTGATGCGAAGATTGGATTCGGAACCGAGTGGCTGCTGAACGAGGGTGACATCCCCGAGGGCCGCGCCGGGTTACGACTGAGCGTCAAGTTCCGGGCCATCGTGTCCCCTCTCGGTGCAGCCGGCAACTTCATTCCCGGGCTCTGAGTCCACCGCTCGATGCGCACCGTGCCCCAGCAAGGCGCGCAGCATCGTTGACCTTTCAACGTCTGGTGGCCGATGGTGCCGGAATGAAAGTAGCTGTGAAGCGGTTACGCCCCCACGCTCCTTCGTCCTCTGGTACGCTTTCCATGCACATGCCGCATCGCATCTTCGCTCTGCTGGTCGTCCCTTCCCTGCTTCTGCTGACGACCTTCACCCAGCAGGCGCCCGAAGCACAGCAGACGACGGTCATCGAGGTTGAGTATCGTGGCGAGATGATCGACGCCGACGGGCACCCGATCTCAGGCACGTTTCCGCTTACCTTTCAGCTGTTTACCACACCGGACGGCACCGAACCCGTGTGGACCGAGCAGCGGTTCGTCACCGTCGACCAGGGCGGTTATCGAATCCGGCTTGGGCGTGCGACTCCCCTCCCCGCCAACCTCGCCGGTCAAGCCATGACGCTCGCCATTGTGCTGGGGTCTTCAGGTGAGATCGCCCGTTACCCATTTACACCGGCCCCATGGTCAGCGGCACCCGATCCACTTCAGACAGCCCGTATTGAGCGCATTACCTTTGCGGAGCTGGCAGGGCGGGCCGTACGCGCCGACCGCGCATTGTTTGCTCAGGATTGCCGTACGCTGGGAGGTCGCACGATCGATCAACTCGACCGAAGTCCTGATCTGGCCGAGCGCATCGAAGAGCTGCGAACCCAGCTCCGGGACGAGGGCGGAGCGCAAATCGGCTCGGATTACCAGTACGCAGAAATCGTGGGCCACGCCACCAACGGCAATCGCTATGACGTAGTCTGCCCAGCCGGATACGTCATCACCGGAGCCCGCGGGGGCGCCGGCAATCTCGTCGACGGCCTTCAGATGGTCTGCACGCAAATCCAATAATCACCTGTGCCCGAGCGACTCGGTGTCGCGGGCCCCACACCCTGATGAGAACCATGTTCCGGATTCTGGTTACCGCCCTGCTCACCACGGCACTCGCTGCCTGTTCAACCAACGCTCCGGCAGCGGCAAGCAACAACGGCTCGGCCACAGCCGCACCATCGGCCGCACCTGAAGAGGCCTCGGCTCCCGCCGAACAGGTAGCTCAGGCCAACGACGGCAGCGCCGCAGAAGGAACCACACCCGCTGCGGCAGCAGCGCCTGCTGTGCCGGCAAACGGCAGCGAAGCGCCGGCAGACATTCTGGCCTCGGTACCGGGTTCCGGTCGCCTGTATGCCGAGATCCAGACGTCCATGGGGAACGTGACGTGTGAGCTTTTTGACACGCTTGTCCCGAACACCGTCGCCAACTTCGTCGGGCTCGCCAGCGGTCTGAAAACGTACACGGACGTGGCCACCGGACAGCAGACGCGCGGCCGGTTCTATGACGGACTCACGTTTCACCGGGTGATCCCGAACTTCATGATTCAGGGCGGCGACCCCGCAGGGAATGGCACGGGTGGCCCCGGCTACCAGTTTGAAGACGAATTCCACCCGACGCTGCGACACGACCGACCCGGTATCCTTTCCATGGCGAACGCCGGCGCGAACACGAACGGCTCGCAGTTTTTCATTACGGAAGGCCCCACGCCTCATCTGGACAACCGTCACTCGGTTTTCGGTGCCTGCGAACCGCTGGAGACGTTGCAGGCCATCGCGCGTGTTCCCAGCAACCCGGCCAACCGACCGCTTGCTCCCGTCACGATTACCACCATCAACTTCTCACGCCGCTAAGCCCGCGGTGGCGCAAAAGATACGCTGCTGACCCGCTGCGACCGTCAGGTGGATGTCTGTCCCCGGCGGCAAGAAAGCGCTACGCAAGCGCGTTGTCATGTGCCTTACACGCAGGGCGGCAGTGCAACGAGCGCCTTGCGCTTAACGCGTTGACCCTGACGTGCCGGTGCGCGTCGATTTGCGTCGTGGCTTTGCTGACAACGGAGCGCCCCCTTCTGCTGGGGGCTCCGTCGCCTTTTGGCCCACCGCAGATGTCGTATCGGAGGTATCGTCACGCTTGCGACGGAGCAGACGGTCTACGAGCTCGGTGGCGCCGGCCCGCACAAACTCGTCGATGCCATCGACCAGGCCACCGTCGCGTCGGACCGTCTCATCGAGCTCTGAGTCCCCTGATTTTACTCGGACCTGGCTCTTCACGTTGGGCTTTAGCGCCTGATCGTTGGGAATGAAGCGTATTTCGGTGCGGATTTCGAATGATAGGGTCGTGAGCAGCTTGGCGAGCTCATCGGTGAGGTTGGCCGACTCCAGAAACTCGCGAAACTCACGGGCCGCTACACGGACCACTTCTTTCTTGGTCGTATCCGCGACCTCAATGATATAATGGACCGCTTCCTTGGGCAGCTTGATCTCGCCGACCATACCGCGAATGACATCTTCCGTCGCCTGTGCGGTCTCGACAGTGCGGCGAAGTATGGGAGGCAACAGCGCTTCGATTCGAGACCGGATGCGACTCGGGTCTTCGGAGCTGTCGCCTTCGTACCGCTTGTGGTTCGAGTCATTGGCCATGGCGTTTCACCGATTCAGCTAAAGAAGGCCGCTTACAGGTCTGTTTGGGATGCAGCGCGTCGCGCGAGGTCTGCGCGCACGCTGGCTGCAGACGAAGGCTCCCCACCGACGCTCACGTAAACGTCGATCAACCACTGACCGAGCGCCAGATCACCGGTGAGGCGTGCTGCCTGTGCGGCTTGTAACCATGCGTCCGGATCGTGTGGTCGCGACTGCAACTCCAGCATCATGGCCTCAAGCGCACGCTCGGGACGCCCTTCCAGCAGGGCATTTCGCGCATCCAGTTCGCCCGGCACATCGGCTATGCCCCAACGCGCACGTGATGCAGCCAGCCACAAGCCAGCCTCGGTCGCCTCCAGAGCCACTGCGCGGCGCGTGCTCAGATCCGTGTCGAAACCAGGCGGATCGAGGGACGTGGCCGCCTCAAAATCCAGACGAGCCTGCGCCTGCGCCACCCGCTCGGCGATGAGCGGAATCGTGGGACCCAGCTCGCGCGCGCGAGTCAGCGCCGCGAGGCAGGCGGGTGTATCGCCCGCGAGCGCCTCGGCCACACCAAGACGATACCAGAGGTCGGCGTCTGCAGGTGAGTGCGTGGTGGCTGTGCGATACGCCATAGCCGCCAATTGCCAGTCGCGTGATTCCGCCGCCTGATTCCCGGCAGCGACAGCCAGCGTTGCATCGGGCCACTGCACGGTATCGATGTTGTCCGACTCAGCCGACTCAGCCGACGCAGGAGACGGCACCCCTGTCGGCACAACGGTCTCCACGACCACAGCAGCCGGGTCTGGCACGGCGACGGTGTCGGCCTGCACAGGCTCCGGGACGCTCGATAATCCAGCATCGACGGCAGCTTGCGCTCGCGAACGCTGCTCATCCCTACCGTCCCGGGTCTCTGTATCCAGATATCGCTGCCAGGCAGCTCTGGCTGCTTCGGTGCGTTCCTGCGCTTCAAGTGCCTGCGCCCGGGCAAAGTGCAGATCCGGGGAGTTGTCCCCGAGCTCTGCAGCGCGGTCCAGCGGTGCCAGAGACCCTGCCAGATCACCGCTCTGCTGCATGACATAGCCCACGAGGTAATGAAAACGCGCCTCGTCAGGAAAACGCTGGGTGGCCTCGTTCAGAACTTCGAGAGACTCAGCGAGCGCCCCCGCCCTGAAAAGTTGTGACGAGAAGCCACGCCAGAGCGACGGGTTCGTGAGGTCGTCCGGCGACATCGCGCGAAAGCTCTCCATGGCGCCCGCGTAGTCGCCCGCCTCAACGGCCTGCTCCACCTGTGCCGTGGACTGAGCCCATGCCAGAGTCGGGCAAAGAAGCAGGGCCAGCAATGTCCATCGCGCAACAGCCATGTTCGCATCCACGGGGCAAAGAAAACCGTGTGAACGTCATACCTTGTCGGACTCGGCAAGGCAAACACGGTTATTCGCAGGGCGATGGTTGTGTGCGAGGGTTGCGTGCAGCTCCCCCGGCGAGGGTCACGGTGCGAAGGGTGCCTTCAACACGATGGTCTCGTTCCGTTCGGGACCCACCGACACAATGGACGTCTCAATGCCGGTTACCACCGCGATGCGATCGATGAGCGCGCGGGCGTTAGCGGGCAGAGACTCGATGGTTTTGCACGCGGAGAGGTCTTCGGACCAACCGGGCAGTGTCTCAAAGACAGGCGTCACTCCGACCAGGGAGTCAGCGTCCATATCATAGACATCGTGGCGCTTGCCGTTCACTTCGTAGGCGACGCAAATGCGGACTTCGTCGAGACCGGTGAGCACATCCAGTTTGGTGATGGCGAGCCGATGGAAACCATTGAAGCGGTGCGCGCTGCGCAGCGCGACGGCGTCAAACCAGCCACAGCGGCGGGGGCGTCCTGTGGTAGAGCCGAACTCGTGCCCGGCCTTGCGAATGAAATCACCCGTGGCATCAGAGAGTTCGGTTGGGAATGGGCCACTGCCTACGCGGGTGCAGTAGGCCTTGGCGATGCCGATGACCGTTCCGACGTCCTGCGGCGCAATGCCAGCGCCGGTGCAGACTCCACCGCTGATCGTGTGACTGGATGTGACGAACGGGTAGGTACCGTGCGCGACATCCAGCAGAGCGCCCTGCGCGCCTTCATAGACGATCTGCTTTCCGGCCGCCTGCGCACGAGCGATCACGTCGCGGCAAGGCGTCAGATAAGGCGCCAGACGCTTGCCCAGGGTCAGGTACGTCTCCACGAGCACGTCCATGTCAAACGTCGGAGCGCCCATCCAGGCGAGCACCGCGTTGCGTTCATCGAGCACGGTCTCCAGTCGGGCGCGCAGTCGTTTCTCGTCGAGCAGATCGCGGGTTCGTACGCCGCGCCGGGCAGTTCGGTCTTCGTACGCTGGTCCGATCCCGCGCCCGGTGGTTCCAATGCGACGATCATCGAGGCGTGCCTCGCGCGCTTTGTCGATTTCGCGGTGAAACGGCATGATGACGTGTGCATCAAGGCTCACCACCAGCCGCCCGGGAGAGACGTTGATGTTTGACTGCTGAAGCTGGTCAATCTCGCGAAACAGAACATCCAGATCCACGACAACACCGCTGGCGATGAGGCATGTCTTTCCGGGATGCAGAATACCCGAAGGGATGAGGTGAACGACCCGCTTCACCGGCCCGTTTCCGGTATCGACCACAAGGGTGTGGCCCGCGTTGTTTCCGCCCTGATAGCGAACAACGAGGTCGGCCTGCTCAGTAAACAGGTCGACGAGCTTTCCCTTACCTTCGTCGCCCCATTGGGCGCCGATAACCACGCAGCTGGACATGAATCCTCAATACGGCAGACATCGTTCTGCGTGACCGTCAACGACGCACGCCGTGGCTTCGGCTACCATCGGCCGCTTCACGGTGTCAAGGAGGTGAGGCTCCGATGATGTCGGCCTGCCATGCCTCGAAGGCGTTCTGGTCGCCCTCCCAGGTGGGGAGGTCCGAGCGACCGTTGAGCAGGTCGCGCAGGCGCTCTACCCGATTCCCCGGGTTGGGGTGTGTCGAAAGAAACTGGGGTAATATAGGACCCGAGAGCGCCTCCATGGTCTCGAAAAATCGAATCAGGCCTTCGGGGCTGTAACCAGCGTCCATCACCCACTCCAGGCCTTCGCGATCACTCTCCAGCTCGTTATCCCGGCTGTATTTCAGCAAGGCGCCCGTCGCCGCCAACTCCGAGAGGAGCGACGCGAGTCGAGGGGCGTTGTTGCCGAGCAGAAGCGCCAGCACTTCCTCGACACCCCAGGCGGTGATCATGCGTTTGGCGCCATGCCGCTCGATGACGTGCGCGATTTCGTGCCCAATGACGCCCGCCACCTCGGCCTCGGTCTGTGCAGCAAGAATCAGCCCCGTATAGACGTACACCCCACCGCCCGGTACCGCGAACGCGTTGATCATGCTGTCGTCGTCGACGACGAAAAAACGAAACTCATATTCCGACGGAATGTCAGGCACTTCTGCCAGAATCGTCTCCCCCAGCTCAGTGAGATAGACCTGAACATCGGGATCGGGGTGAAAGCGCAGCTCGCCGCGAAGTTCATCTCCCAGCTCATAACCGAGCTGCACTTCGTCTGCCGGCGGAATCAGGGCCGTCGTGAGTCCCTCACACCCGAGCACGGCGAGCGCGCCCGAGAGGGCGAGTCCCAGCTTGCGAATAGAACGGGCTTCGGTTCGCTGCATGAAGATTCCGGGAGGCAGCAGAATGAACGGACCCTCATCGGGCCGGCAGCACAGGCAGCCGTCTGCGCGTATCGCGTGGACGAACGTGCCGGAATTTGATTCAGCTGCCGGTGCGCTACCATAACCTGATGGTGGCTCTCATGTCGCGTTCTATGCTCAACCCCGGTTGGCCAAGGTGCCAAGACTCTCCATCGTCGCCCGCGTCTCGATCGCCGTTCTCGCCGTCGCCCTGGCTTTTGGTCTGGCGCTGCTGGATGTCGTTCTGGGTGGTCGGGCGCTGGCGGCCAGACTAACGCGCCTGAACGACGAGGTTGTTCCCGTGCTGCGTGAGCTCGACGACATGCGCCGGGATCTGGTCGCGCTCACCGAGTTGTCCCGAGAGCAGGACCCCGTCATCGTACGACAGGCCCTTCGGGTAGCGATTCGCCTGCCTGGTTCAGAGCTGGAGCGCAGCGTCTTCGACGACCTGCACCTGACTGCCTCGCGTCTGGCCGAAGACCCACTGCTCGCCGAACATCAAGGCTGGTGGCTTAATCTGGCGGTCACCTTCACCGAATTGGGCGGCCTGCAGGCTCAGGTGCAGGGGCTCATGCGACAACTGCTGCAGACCCTTGAGGCCGACAACCCACATGCCAGCGAGATTCGCGTTCATTTGCTTGAAACACTTGGACATTTTGACAAGCGCCTCGCCGATGTGGCCGATCTGGTGCGTGTGCAGATCGACATCGAAGGCGACGCGATTCGACTCGCCGAAAAGCAGACATTCCGCCGCACGGCCGTGGTGTCAGGATTTGCGCTGCTGCTGGCGACCACGATGATTGTGCTGGTTTGGCGTTCGCTTCGTCCGGTGCAGTTACTTACCCAGGCGGCAGGTCGCATTCGGCGCGGTGACTACTCGGCCGTACCCGTGCCAACCACACGCGACGAGGTGGGCAACCTGGCAGCGGAGTTTGTCGAGATGGCCCACGCGATACGCGAACGCGACCAGCAGCTGCGCTCCAAAAACGACGATCTGCAACAGGCGCTGCATGCACTGCTCGATGCGCAGCGTGCGCGTGTGGAAGCCGAGCGAATGGCAGCCGTGGGCGAGCTCACCAGCCGGATTACCCATGAGCTTCGCAACCCGCTGTCGAGCATCGGTCTCAACGTGGAGATGCTCGCCGATGAGGTCGAATCACTGACCGGCGATGGCAGTGAAGCGCGCCTCATGGTCGGCTCGATCGATCGGGAAGTTCAGCGACTGATGCGACTTACGGATGACTTTCTGTCCATCGCCCGAGGGGTCGCCCGACAGGAGGTCGTCGACATCGTGCCGGTGATTCAGGACGTCGGAAAGCTGATGCAGGCTTCGTTTCAGCAATCCGGCATTCGCTTTGAAATTCGTGCCGATGTCGCACAGGTGTTCGGCGACGAAAATCAACTACGCCAGGTGCTGATCAATCTTTTCAGGAACGCAGTCACGGCACTCGGAGAGAATCATCACAACGACGAAAATGCGCGCATCGTTGTGACTGTTGAGGAGTCAGACCACGATGTCTGTATTTATGTCGATGATAATGGCCCAGGCGTCAGCGATGAGGTGCGCGCGCGTGTCTTTGAACCGTTCTTCACCACCCGAGCCTCGGGTACAGGCCTCGGACTGAGCATCTGTCGCGATATTGTCGACGGCCACCGTGGCCACCTGATGCTGGAGTCACCCGGTCCTCTGGGCGGAGTTCGCGTGACGCTCCGCTTGCCAGCCATCGACGCCGAGTAACCCACCGCGAGTGCGTTCGCCACACTACATGTCGTCGGGTAACCGACCGTGAGAGTACCAGCGGAGAGCACGCCGTGCCCAGTCCGCAAGTCGCGGCGCCGGGTCCTGTTGAGCCGCTTCCAGAAGCGACTCTGCGTTACCGGTGCGATGCCGGGCAGCAGCCTGCACCGCCGCTTCCCGAATCATGGGGTCTGCAGAGCGATAGGCAAATCCCAGCTCGAAGGCGACCGAGGTATCGCCCATACGCGTTAGCGCGATGGCTGCATGGTCACGAAACGTGCGCTCAACCAGCAACGCGCGCAAGACTGGCTGGGTGTCCGACTCCCCCAGCAGTCCGCGGGCCACATCGATAAACACCCGATAACCTTCAAGGTCCGGGTCATCAGCGAGCGCAACGACGTCAGGTAACGCCGCCCTGTCCAGCAGCAGCCCCAGCGTAACGGCGGCCTTCAGTCGAAGCACGGGGTCCGTGTGCCGAAGCAGATCCCGCAACGGCTGCAGCTCTCCGCAACGCCCCAGGCCGAGCGATGCCGCAAAGAGCAGGCCAGGGTCATCGGTTCCCTCTGGCAACGTTAGCAGCTCACACGCTCTCGCATCGGCCGCCTCACCCACGTACCAGAACGCCAGTTGACGTACGGACGCGTCCGCTTCGGGAGCCATGGCGAGGCCTGCAAACTCGACCGCCAGCAAAACTGCTGCTGGCAGAAGGCTATTTTGCAGGGCGGCCTGTTCTTCCGGTGCAACCCCCAGCACCTGTTGAACGAGCCCCTCAGCCTCTGTCGACTGAGCGTATGCACGCCCCGACCAGCCCGAGAACACAAGTAGCAGTACCGCGACGGCAGACCAGCGGGGAGTCATGAATCCGACCCCGTGTCGCTCGAGGACGCCTCAAGGACCATGCGGGCGTGCTCGTGTGTTCTGGTCAGCAGCTGCTGCGCGGTGCCCAGCGCCTGGTCGAGCTTCTCACGCGCCTGAGCAAAGGACTGTAGCACGGTGCTCTGCCCGGCCTCGAGGGCCTGTAAATCAACCAGCAGCTGTTCCGGGACACTCAACCGACGCCGCAGCGCTGCGAGTTCGGTATCCCGGGTCATCAACACTTCGGTCAGGGTCGTAATGCGAGACCGCATCGCGTCCAGATCGTCTTCGGTGGGTCGTGCCTGCAGCTCGGCCTGCATCGAAGCCAGCTGCGCCTGCAGGGCGTCCACCTGAGAGGTCTCGGGGCGTGTCCGCAGCTCGTCCTGCATCTGGTGAAGGGTAATGAGCATCGCTGCCCGCTCCTGTTCGAGCCTGCGCACGCGCTGGACCGACGCCGCGAGCTCGGTCTCGAGCAACGATACCTGCGCGCCGGGACCTGTGGGCGCGGACACGTCATCACTCCGCTCCCTGAGCTGCTCCATGAGTTCGGTTCGTTCTGCCTGCCACGCATTTTGTAGCGTCTCGAACTCCGCCAGTCTGTCGCGAAGCGCCAACTGCTGTGCGTCACGCTCAGCGAGCAGGGCAACCAGCTGCTCATTCTGCGACACAACAGCATCCAGTTGCCCGGCGTCGCCGGTGTTCAAGGAGGTCGAGTTGGCGTTCGCGGTGTGCGTATTCGACAGCTCCGAGACCTGAAACCGAAGGGCCTCCACGGTGAATTCGGCCTGACTGCGAGCCGCACTCTCGCTGGCAAGCTGCTGGCGCACCTGCATGAGGGCCGCCTCTGTCGGCGCGTTCGCCAGGTCTTCGCGGAGCACCTGCACCTCTTGCGAGAGCACCGTGCAGCGTCGCTGAAGACTGTCCCGTTCTGCCTCGGCGCGTTCCAGTGCGGCACGTATCCCATCGAGTTCAGCAGGTCTGGAAACGGCGGGAGGATTGATCCGCTGAGTGAGACCAGCGGCCGGTGGCGGTGGCGGCGCCGACGCAGCAGGGTTGCTTCCCGACACCTGCTGGCGTGACCCGGATGCTGTTCCGACACGCGGCAATGGTGGCGGCGCCGTCGCTCGCGTGACGGGCCGTGTGTCCTGAAACTCCAGACGACACTCGCCGATCAAGAGCGTGTCGCCGTGCGTCAGGACGCTCGAAGGAACCCGCGTCCCATTCACCCAGGTGCCGTTAGAGGATTCGAGGTCTGTGACGACCCAGACAGCGCGCTGTGGATCGTATCGGAACTCCGCATGCTGGCGAGAGATGCCATTCACCGTAATGTGAAGCTCGTTCGAGGGAACCCGGCCCACACGAACCACCTGGCGTTCCGGTCGCAAGTCGAACTCCCGAGCTCCACTCTGGTCCGTAAAAATCAGTCGCGCCATGAATGACCTCGTACTCGTGCAGGAACGAACAACATCGCGCGCACATGCTAACCGCTTCGGGTCAGGCTCGGCAAAGATCGCCGCTTATTGGCGCTGGCAAATCAAGAGCTGGCTGCGTGTTGCGGCGTCAACGCCACCCTTCGCCGAGCCTGAACTTGCCAACCCGCATGCCAGAGCGTAGGCTGGAGGGCCGTTTCACCTCGCAGGCAAAGCGCACCTTGAATCCACTGGCCCATCAATCCGCTCAGGGCAACCGCCCTCAGCTCATCGCCATTTCAGGTGGTGGTGGCGGTTGCGGAAGGTCGACCATCGCCGCTGAGCTGGCACGTCTGGCACTTCGAAAGGGGAAACGAGTTCTGGCAGTGGATGCCGATCTGGACCACCCGAGTCTGATGGTTCGGTTTGATTTCGAATCCAGCGAACCTTCCGGTCGGCTATCAGGCGTATTGCCAACCGCGTTCTGGTCCGCAGAAGGTGACACCGACCGGCGCCGTCCCGACGTTACCGCTCTGGGCCTGACGGGCTCGGGGACGCGCTATCGCGCTCCGCTCTCAGGGCGTGCGGTCATCGACGTCCTTCGTGAGCTGGACTACGACCTGATCATCATCGACACGGCGTCGACGCTGGACTCGCTCTCACTCGACCTCACTGTATTCGCAGACGTCCCGGTGATTCTGTGCTCCACCGAGCCGGTGTCGCTGGCGGCGGCAACACGCTTTGTTCGGGCGACGGTGTTCACAGCCATGCGAGCCGTGGCTGGCACCCCCGGCTTGCAGTCGGCCGTAGCTGACACCGAAGACGCCCTGTTTCCGCGCTGGTCGTTGCAGGACCTCTTTGATGCCGCCGAGCGGCATGGAACAACCGACCTGGTCAATGAGGCGCTGCATCGCTTTGAGCCGCTTTTGCTGCTCTCGCAGACACGAGAGAGCGCCGAACGCGAGCTGGGTCAGGTGATTGCGCTGGCATGGTGGTATCTCACCGGTGTTCGACCTCGGGTCGTAGGCGCGATTGACCATGACCCCCGACGCTGGTTCCACCTTCGTCAGGGCCAGCTGACACCCACCCTGGGGTCTGAAAGCGGCTCGGGGGTACAGTTCGAGGAGGTTGCCCGGCGCATTCTGGACCCTTCGGAGACCCTGCGCGAGCAACCTCGCAAGAGACTACCCGGTACGCCTGCCGGCCTGTTCCTGTTGGGCATGGACCCCAACGCGCCCGCCCCCGAGGTCCGGCTCATGTACCGACGCCTGTGGGAAGGCGTGCGCCGCGATCACGTCGGCACCCAGCGGCTGCTTTTTCCCGCGTTGCGCGAACGTCTGATCGCCGATCTTGAGACCGCCAATCGCGAGCTGCAAGTCTGGCTCACCGAACGGCCAACCACACAGGTGCCCGCTGTTCCGTCGCGCCCACGCGCCCAACCTGGCCAGTCGATTCGCGATGCAAGGACAGCCCGGAATGTCAGCGAGCGCGAGTTGTCGCTCCGAACCAAAATCGGGCTCAAGGCCCTGAAAGCAATCGAGGATTTTGATACCCGCGAGCTCCCGCGCGCAACCTATCTCAGGCAGTACCTCAAAGAGATCGCGCTCGCGCTCGACATCGACCCCGAGCCGCTGCTCGACACGTATCTCACCGCATACGCCGAATCGCAGCACGAGCGTGTGCTCCTGCGTACGACACAGACCGGTGACCGCTGACGTGCGCCCTGCCCTGCGCCATCTGGCAATTCGTGCGTTCGCCAGTTTCCTGTGATACGTTCCCGCCCTCACCCGACGGAGGTCTGACATGAGCAACAAAATCAGCAGCATTCCACAGGCCGCACGCCTCGCACGCACCATGGCCTCGGACATTGCCATTTACAACACCGAGAAAATCAAGCGGGGCATCGAGAACGATACCCTCTGGGAAGAGCTCGCCGATGACCTCCGCGAGGGTCAGCGCACATGGGCAGACCGTGTGAGCGAAGAGATCGTGCAGGGAACCAACCTCCTTGAAAAGGCGCTCGTCGACCTCGTGTTCGCTCCCGCTGGCAAGCATCCTTCGCGCATCTTCTAAGGCGGCTTGCTGCCTGCCTTCCGCTGCTCATCCACCCGCCACCGTCGGGGCGGCGAAGTTTCACCGGACGGTTGTGCCTGAACGGTGGACCTCCCTGATATCGGTTGATCATGCCCCAGCCACCCGTGGAGACCGGTGAAGACCTCGAGTCCACGCTCTACCGTGTGGAGCCGCATGAGGATGGACAACGCGCGGATGCCTGGCTGGCACAGCGCAGTGGATTGTCTCGTTCGCGGGCCGCGCAGCTGATCGAGCAGGGGCTCGCCTCGCGCGATGGCGTGCCCGAGCTCCGGGTATCCCGAAAAGTAAGACCCGGTGAAGAGTGGGAGCTCGCCGTTCCGCACGCCGTCTCTCTCGACCTCCTCGCGCAGGACATTCCGCTGACCATCGTGCACGAGGACCCATGGGTCATTGTGGTCGACAAAGCCGCCGGCATGGTCGTGCACCCCGCGCCGGGTCACCCTGACCAGACGCTGGTCAACGCCCTGCTCTATCATTGCCCCGACCTCGCCGGCATCGGTGGGGTGCAACGTCCCGGCATTGTTCATCGAATCGACAAGGACACCTCGGGGCTGCTCGTGATCACCCGGACCGATGAGGCGCACCAGCATCTGGCTGCTCAGTTCGCGGCGCACACCGTCGAACGAAAATATGTCGCGCTGGCGGTGCAGCTTCGCGGCCCCGGACTGGCTTCGCAGG
>JAGWVZ010000719.1 GCA_018970625.1 Myxococcales bacterium
GTTGCGGTAACCGTCGGTCCCGTCCCCCGGTATCAGTTCGGATACGATCGTCAACGCGTTACCGCCGCGCAAGAGGCCGTGAAGCCGACCCTGTAGAAACGCAACGTGCGCGCGAAGACCGATCGATTGGAACTGTCCATCGCGCATGCCCTTATGCCCAGCACGCGAAAGGAGGCGCCGACGGGTGCCGGCGCCTCGTTAACTCGCTCAGAATCGCTTCACACACCGCGGCCAGTAATCTGGCGGGATCCAGTCCGGCTTGTTCTCGCAAAGCCAATCATCGAGGTCTTCGATGGTGTACCAGATGTGCTCCGCGCCCGACTCATCGTTGGTAACGAAGAACGCTGGGCCGAACTGTTCCATCCAGTGTTTCGTGTCGCTCACCCATTCATCGAGAGCTTCAACAGGCTCTCCAATGTAATGCGCAGCTACGCCTGGGCTCATAAATGCGAAATTCTCGAACCATGGAATGTAATGTCGCAACCGCTTTGGAATAAGAGATATCTCCATCCGAAGTTCGACGGTTGCGCTAAGAATTTCGTCGTGCTCCAAATAAATCAAGTTCAACTCCTTTTTGCTTCATGTCCACACTCCTTGCCGCGTCGCGGCTCAGCGGGCGCTGCGACAACCGCAAACGCCTGATTAAATTGCCAAAACGCAGAGAAAAGCGCAACGAAAAAGTAGATCTGCGCAGCAATTTTTTCGAAGGCTGCCTCGCAGCGAGGCACTACATATAGCGGCAGTCTCGGCTGCGGACATCTATATATGGTATTGGCGAGTCGCGCGGAGCTGAACGCGTTGAGGTGCCTGTTTAGAATGATTTCTGCGCTGATTTTGGGGGGGCTCGGCAGTTTCATGATCCGGGTATTTCGAGTGCGCGCTTTTGCGTCATCACTTGTTATGATACGCAGTTGCGGAGCATCCTGATGATGTCGAATTTGCGCCGGCTCAAGCGCGCGAACGACGCCAAGTTTTACTTCTATCCGGAGGCGCCAACAGGCTGCCCGTACCGCCCCCAGGGGTACCCCCGCATGGGGCCCCCTGAGATGACTTCTGAAGGCCCTCAGACCTCTTTCAGCGCCTTCTGGATCGTCGTCGGGCTCACGCCATAGGCAGTCGCGGCTTTGCGGATGGAGAGCGTGCCAGCGGCGATCTTCGCGACCACTTCGGCCTTCTGGGTGGAGGTGAGGGCTTCCCGGCGTCCGCCCTTCCGACCCTCTGCCGCAGCGCGTGCAAGGCCTGCCTTGGTGCGCTCGCTGATCAGGTTGCGCTCCATCTCGGCAACCGCTGCCAGCGTGGTCAGGACGAGCTTGCCAGTGGGGCTGGCGAGGTCGACGCCCCCGAGCTGGAGGACGTGCACCTCCGCTCCCAGGCCTTCCAGAATGCGCACGGTGCGCAGGATGTCTTCGGCGTCCCGTCCAAGGCGGTCGACCTTCGTCACGACGACGCGCTTACGGGTCGATCCGTTGAGTTGGCGCAGGGTCGTGAGCATGCCAGCAAATGCGGGGCGCTCAGCCGCGACCGTCTTACCGCTGATGCCTTCCTCTCGGACCGTCAAAGTCGGCTCGTACCCAGCTTCCGCGAGTTCAGCGACCTGCGTTTCCACGGATTGTTCGGAGGTGCTGACGCGAACGTAGGCGATGGTGAACACGACGGCTGCCCTTCAACTGGTGTGCGGTCAAACGACCGTTTGCCAATACGTTTTAGAGGGCCGTTTTGGATGTGTCAACAACTAAGGATTCTGGATTGTTGGTACGAGCCGGAGTTGGCACAGGAATGTTGGCACGGTTGGGCGAACGCGTTCGGTGAGGTGGTTGGATTGGTCGTTGGGGAAGGGCTGGGCGAGGGGAGTTGGGGCGAAAAGGCGGGGCAGAAAAAAATTGGCACAGGCCGTGCCACATTAGTTTTTCAAAGTTCCAGCGGCTGCACCGAAATGATGTTTCGTATCCCCGGTGGGGCTGGGCCTGTGAGGTGTCAGCTTTTCGCCGTGAGGCGACGTTAGAGGCCGCGCATCACGCCATCGAACTTGCCACACTCACAACTGTGAAACGTAGCCGTGCTCTTCTGCTCGAACGCGATTACAGCGCCGCATGAATCACAAGTTACGCTGGCAGCACC
>JAGWVZ010000720.1 GCA_018970625.1 Myxococcales bacterium
GCCCAGACCGGATGCATAAAACCCGTGGAGTACTGCAGTGTCCCCAGAATCGAGTGAATGCCCGGAGGATCTCCTGCCGTAAAGGTTACTCCCGCAACCGCATCGTCCTGTGCGATCGAAACACCCGGCATCCACTGCAATGGCCTGACGCGAAGGGCTGAACGCATGCGGCGTGCCTGCCCATCCATTGCCTGAAACTCCGCGAGTGGTCGCAGCGGCGCTGCTTCGACCTCTCCGGGAGCAAGGCCTGCACGCCAGCGGACCTCATCGATGGGAATGCGCGCGACGTGAAATCCGTCGCTGTCATAGCTCGACACCCACAACCAGCGGCCATCCGACTGCTCCACCAGCGCAGGCGAGAAAACGCCGCCCCATGTACGCGTCAGGCGCCGCAACGAACCGTCCAATCGGCTCACCGCCCAGATATCGTGAATACCGCCCCGGTCACTGCTGAACACAACATCGTGCCCGTCAGCGCTCACCCAGGGGTCCAGGTCAAACGCCGCGTCTGATGTCAGCCATCGCCAGCTTGCAAACTCTGGCGACAGAGAGCCGATCTCGACAATATGCCGACCACGCCCCGGTTGAAGATACGACGCAACCACGCCCGAACCGTCCGGCAACCAGAAGGGACGCGAGAACTGACCCCACGGCTCGGCTTCTGCAAACAGGGCGCTCTCCCCCGTGGTCAGGTCCAGCACCCAGAGGTCCGTTCGCCCTGCCGATGGACGAACATACACCACGCGCCGACCATCGGGCGAAACCCGGGGCTCTCGCGCCCTGCCCGCTTCCGTCAACCGTTCCCACGCCCCGGTGGCACGGTCAAAGCGAAAGAGGTCGCGAAACGAGTAGCCGTTGCGCCACCCTACCTGCTGGCTCACCACCAGAAACGAGCCATCCGGCGAATAATCGAATTCGCCGTCATTCTCCGTCAATTCGGTCGGCAGTGGACCATGATCATGAAACCCCGCGACGGCCGCTCGACCCCATCGCGCCGTCGGACTGGATGCAGGCTCCTCGCAATCCTCGGTGATGCCGACCTGCTGAAAGCCATCGTCCCGAATCCAGGCGACGCAGCGACCATCCCGCGAAGCCGTCACATAGCGATGCTGGTATCCGAGCGGAGTCACCACGAGCGGCGTATCCAGCCCGGCGTCCACGAGCGCGGCATGCCACGAGGCATACTCCTCGCGCTTTGCGTCGAGCCAGAGCGCCCAGAGCGTCGGCATATCTTCCCCGAAAACCTCGGCCGAGACCAGGTTGATCCCGAACGGAACGAGTCGGTCGCCGTACCTCCGAATAAACTCCACCCAGGCAGCCGTGCCATACTCACGTGCCACCCAGTCCACAAAATAGGCGCCAAACAGGTACCAACCGTTGCCCTGAGGCCATGTCGTCGGGACGCCGTTCAAAGCGCCCGGACCCGGCACCTCGTCGTCCCAGACCGCTACACGGAGCCATGCCTCAAAGAAGGGGCTGTTTACCCGGCCCGTGCCCGTCTGTTCAGACTCCTGCCATGTGGCGAGCCCCTCGATCAGCCATCGCGGGAGCTGCTGGTTGGGCGCAAGACGGCGACCAAAAGGCACGTTGGCCCACAAAAACGCCGGGCTCATGGTGCTCAGATGAAGGATGTGGGTGTACTCATGCACGATGAGGTTCCACATCCAGTTATCGAAGTAACCCAGCGTGCTCGATGCTTCAGGCGGCATTGCCTGAAGACGCAGGATCTGCAGCGGAACCACCGTCGCTGAACCGTTTGCGCCATCCACTGCATCGGTCAGCACCACGTGCGTGCGATGTGGAGGCTCGCCCAGCAGGGGTGCGAGCGCCTCATGGGCCGCCTCGCACATGGCGAGCACGTCATCGGCGAGTGGTTCAACGGCTGCGTGCGTATACAACGTAAAATGCTCGGAACGCCGCACCATCCACCGCTCGGCGAAGACTCCCTGCGCCGACGCTTCATGCCATGGACCGGCCATCACAAGAACGAACGCGAACACCCACCCAACAAAATGACCCGGGAATGCTGCCCCTGCGCCACCGTTCACGCTAGTTACGCGACGGGTCAACAGTCCGTTGCAGCATGCCCGCAGCACGAAAGGCTGGTTGCGTGCC
>JAGWVZ010000049.1 GCA_018970625.1 Myxococcales bacterium
CACCACCACCCGGTCGAACGCCGCGGCGTCCACAAATCCACGAGCACGCGCGTGGCCCAGGAAGTCCAGCAGGCTGTCGTAATAACCGAACAGGTTCAGCAACCCGATGGGCTTGCTGTGAATCCCCAGATAACTCCACGTCCATGCCTCGAACAGTTCATCGAGAGTCCCAAGACCTCCAGGCATGACCACAAAGCCTTCAGACAGCTTCTCGAACGTCATTTTGCGCTCGTGCATGTCTTTGACGGCGATCAGCTCGGTCAGCCCTTCGTGTGCGATCTCGGCGCGCATCAGGCCGTGCGGGATCACGCCGATCGCCGTGCCCCCGCCGCTCATGACGCCGTCTGCCACGGCACCCATCAGGCCCGCGCGCGACCCACCATACACAAGGCCGATCTGCTGAGCGGCCAGAAGCTCGCCCAGCTCACGCGCGGCGGGCAGAAACCGGTCGTCGGTTCCACGCCGCGCGCCGCAATAGACACAGAGGGTGCGCATCCTTCTTCTTCATGGTGCATGAAATGTTCGGCAAAGTGCCCGCACACGATGTAGCATCTTCGACCGCCCGCTCACAATGTACGACGCATGCGCGCCGTATTCTTCGATTCCCACACCCCGTGACACCATGAACCGCAACCCCGCCCTTATCGCCAGCGTGGCTGTCCTGTTGTTTCTGGGCGCCGCTGTCTGGTGGTCGATGTCTGACAAGCCGGTCGTGCAGACCTGGGAGTCCGACTGGGAGCTCCCCATTCTGCAAGGGGTGAGCCGCATTGAGCTGCAATGTTCGCAGGGCGGGTGGACCGCCGAGCTCATCGACGGCGACTGGCGGCTGGTGCAACCCGTGCAGGCCAATGCCAGCGACGCGCTCATGGCGCGCATTGCCGAAACCTTTGCCCAGCGACGCGTGACCGACCGTCATCGACCTGTGGATGACCCCGAGGTCGTGGCGGCCATGCAGCAGGCCGTGACCCTTCGCGTGGATTCGCGCACGGGCAGCTGGGCGGGACGCGCGGCCGACGTGGGTATCTCGGCTGCCACGCCGCGGCCGCTGACGTGGTTTGTGCCCGAGGGCGATGCGCTGGCCCACCGCACAAACATCGAGCTGCTGTCCCGCATGCCGTGCGACCCGCACCACATGCGTGACCGTCGCATGGTGGGCATGAACGCCCTCGAGGTGACGTCGGTGACGTTGTTTGACGGCACCTCGACGGTGGAGTTCGTGCGTACGCCGGAAGGGTGGACGACGACGGACGCAACGCTGCCCGCCATGGAACAGTCGGCCATTCAGCGCCTTGTCGAGGGGTTGGCAACCATTTCCGGGGCACGCGTCGTCACCGCCGAAGAGGCCGGTGTGGATGCGCCGTCGGCCGAAGGTGCCTGGTACGAGCTCAAGACCGAAAGCCGTACGGTTCGCCTCTCCGTGGGTGGCCTGCGTCGGGTGCGCCGCGAACAGCCCGCTGAAGCGTCGGGCTCCGCTGGCGAAGGTTCTGCCGCGCCCGAGATGGACGTGCTCACCTTTCTGCGGACGTCGGATAGCGACGAGATCTGGCAGGTGGAAGACCGGCTGGCCGAGCTGTTGCATACGTCGCTGCCCGAGCTGCGCGTGATGGAGGTGCTCGCGATATCCGCCGCCGACCTGGTCGCGTTCGAGGTCACCGAGACGAACGATGAGGGCGCTACGGAGTCGTGGCTGGTTCGTCGTGATGCCTGCACAGGTGCAGCGTGCGCCGACGCCGAATGGCGCCTGGGCGATACGCCGGTGGATGGACAGGCGTTCGGTCGCACACTGGCGGTGTTGAGCCGGGTGCGCGCGTCTCGCTGGGTCACTCCGGCACCGCCCGAGGTGCTGACGGCATTTGAGACACCAGGGCGTACGCTACTGATTAGCCGCGGCACTGGCGAGGTGCACCGGGTAGAGCTGGTTACCGGGCTGGCGACAACGGCCAATGGCGAGCCCGTTCTGGCGGCTCAGTGCCTGCTGCGCGTGGATGGCAGCGACGTCTTTACGGTGGGTTCGCGTGCCTGCGAAGCGCTGCGCGTGCCGCGGAACCGGCTGGTATCGGCCGAATAGCATGTGGTTGAGGAGGGGGGACCGACGGGCTCGACGGAGCACCGGGCTTCGTTTTTTCTGACGTGGCGGCCGGAGCGCGACGCGCGGAATCACCGGCAGGCGAGTGGCGTAACGGGTGGTCTCAGGGGTGCGCCGAGCGGGCGCTGCGGGTTTTGATGCGCCGGAGCACTCTCCCACGGGAAAAAGATCCACTTTGATCCGTAGCGATGAGAACGGCCTGTGGCCCCGATCTGGTGAGGGTCTGGCAGGGCGGGCGTGTGGCTGGTCGGAATTGTGGATAAGTGTGGATAGCACGCACAAATAACTGGAATCACGAAGGTCAAGTTGTGGGCGACATGTGTACAGGCTGTGCATATGTCTGAAAACGTGTGCCTTTCGTGTGCGGTGAAACACGGCGTGATACCGCACGATGTCGTTGACAGTTCGGCGATCTGCAGTCATAGAGCGGTGGGTGACTGTGGTAAAAGTGCCCATCTGGTGGTTCCGGGTGGAAGTTTTTCCCGCAGTCGTGTGGATTCCTCCCCGGCGTTGTGCGAGGGCAGGTCATGCGTTTCTTCGGCAGAGAAAAGGTGAGCGTTGACTCGAAGGGTCGCACGAGCCTTCCGGCGCGCTTTCGAGACGTGCTGAAGCGTCTGCCGGACGACCAGTCGAGTACGCTGATTCTGGTGCCGTGGTTCTCGGTGTGTCTGCGCGCGTACCCGCTTCCCGAGTTCGAGCGCATGCTGGACGCCTTTGAGACGCGCGTGGCCGAGGCCGAGGCGCTGGGGCAGGGCGATGATGAGAGTGACCTGCGGCGTCTGCTCTACGGTGGCGCCATGGACGTGCAACTGGACGCGCACGGCCGCCTGGTGTTGCCGCACACGATCCGTAAAGAGGTCGGTATCTCGACCGAGGTGTACTGGACCACGGGCGGCAATTACCTGGAGTTGTGGAACCCGGAGCGGTTGCACGCTCATGAGTCTGTCGCTCGTCAGGAGACGCTGCGTACGCAGTTCGCCGCGCTCAGCCGCACCACCGTTCGTCCTGACGCCGGCCCGATTGTACGCACTGCGGCGGCGAACCCGGACGGAGGTGAGGCATGAGCTTTCACCACGTCACGGTGTTGCCACACGAGCTGGTGGACGCGCTCGACCCCGCGCACGGCACCTACTTCGTGGATGTGACCGCGGGCGGTGGCGGTCATTCCGCCCTGCTCTTGTCGCGTTACCCGAACGCCCGGCTGCTGTCGCTGGACCGTGACCCTCGTGCTGTGGCGGCCTCGCGCGAGCGACTCGCCGGTTTTGGTGATCGGTCGGTTGTAGTAAATGCTTGTTTTGACGAGCTTTCTGATGTGCTGGCCCAGCAGCGCTTCGGTCGCGAGGTCGCCGGGGCGTTCCGCGTCGATGGCGTCATGGGGGACCTCGGCGTGTCGTCGCCGCAGATGGATGTCGCCGAGCGCGGCTTCGCCTTCATGCACGAGGGGCCGCTGGACATGCGTATGGGTGGCGACGGACCCACGGCGGCCGAGTGGCTGTTGTCGGTCACCGATGAAGAGCTGGCCAACGCGCTGTCTCGTTATGGTGATGTGCCGGGGGCGATGCGCTATGCGCGGGCCATCCGCATGGACCTCGCCGCTGGCAAAATCCGTACGACCCGCGATCTGGCAGGGCTGTGCGAGCGGCTGCGCGACCGCAAGGCGGCGCGGCAGCACAACCCGGCCACGCTGGTGTTTCAGGCCATTCGCATCGCGGTCAACGATGAGCTGGGGCAGCTCGAGCGGCTGCTGAAGCAGCTGCCCGATGTGCTGAACCACGAAGGAACGGCAGCCTTTATCTCGTTTCATTCGCTCGAGGACCGGCTGGTCAAGCAGACCTTCGCCGCCTGGACGACGCCGCCGCCGGTGCCGCGCGAGGTGCCGATTCGGGACGTGCTCGTGCAGACCCCTTTTGTGAAGGCCGGCAAGGCGGTCGAGCCGTCCGAGTCCGAGCAGCATGAGAATCCTCGTTCGCGAAGCGCGCGTATGCGCGCCGTCCGACGGAACGCACCGGAGCGCGCATGACACCCAATCCATCTTCGAACCCGGTCGATACGCGCCGTATTACGGGCTGGAATGACCTGATCTGGCTCGCCGTGGTCGTATTCGGTGCCAGCTGGGTGCTGAGCGCGCTTCTGGGACACGTTCACCGTGAGGTGGAGGTCTTCAAGTTCGGTCACGAGCTTGTGGAGCTCGATGTCGAGCGTGCGCGCCTGATCGAGGAGCAGCACCGCCTGCAGGCCGAGCTGGAATATCGCCGCAACGCCGTCGACACCGCGCATTACGCATCCACGGTGCTCGGCATGGCCCCTGTGCAGCCGTCGCAGGTTCACCGGGTGGTGCAGCCATGAGCTATCGTCCGTCGGAGCGCCTGCTGTTTGTGTCGTTTGGCGTCTGCTTTGTGTTCGTCGCCATCGTCATGCGCAGCTTTTACCTGCAGGTCGTCGCGCGCGAGCACATTCTGGCGCGCGGCGACTGGAATCACCGCTCCGAGCGTGTGATTCAGGCAGGTCGAGGCGACATCGTCGACCGTTCGGGCAACAATCTGGCCCGGTCGGTTCACTCGGCGGACATCATCCTGGACCCCCGTCACTTCTATCTGCACGAGGCCGAGCACGAATCGAAACTGCTCGAGGTGCTGGGTGCTCTGGACGGGTTCGACCTGTCGGTGTTCGACCAGTGGCGCAACGCGCGCGACAAGAGCACGCTGCCGCGATTTGTCAGGCTGGCGGTGAACGTCAACTCGGCGCTCGCGTCCGAGATGGTGAGCGCATTGCGGGCCGAAGGCGTCAACGCGCTCTACACGGAGTCGTCGTTTCAGCGCGTCTATGCGCACGGCGGTCTGGCATCCACCACACTCGGGCTGGCGGCAGCCGACGGTTCGCGCGGCCTGTCCGGGCTGGAAATGCAATGGGAACAGGAACTTGCAGGGCGGGCTGTCCGGGTCGAAGTGCAGCGTGACAGCGATCGTCGTGCGTTTCAGTTGACTGAGCCGTGGGAACTGTCTGAGGCGCGCGGCAATACCATCGTCACGACGCTGGACGCGCCCCTGCAGCGTTTTACCGAAGATGCGCTCGCGGCGACGATCGAGGAGTATCGCGCCGAGGCTGGCATTGTGATCGTGAGCCGGGTCGAGACGGGCGAGATTACGACCATGGCGACCTGGCCTTCGTACGACCTGAACCGCGCGTTCACCGGCGGTGGTGTGCTGTGGAGCAACCCGGCGGTGAGCTGGGTATTCGAGCCGGGCTCGACCGCCAAGATGCTGACTTTTGCGGCCGCGTTTGACGCGGGTGTGCTGGGTTACAACGACCCCATCGACTGCGGTGGCGGCGCCACGCGAATCGGGCGCTTTACGATCCGGGACACGCATCGCATGGGAACGGTGGCGGCGTGGGAGGTCATGCAGCACAGCTCGAACGTGGGAACGTTGCGCATCGGGCGGCGCATGGACGACGAAGTGCACCGCCAGTATCTGGAGCGCTTCGGCCTTGGGCAGACATTTGGTCTGCTGCCGGAAGGCGAGCCGGGCTATCTGCCTCGCCTGCCGTGGTCCGAGGTGTCGCAGGCGACCATCTCGTACGGGCACGGGTTCAGCGCGACGCCATTGCAGATCAACATGGCCACCGCTGCCATCGGGAATGGTGGCGTGCTGATGGAGCCGATGCTGGTGTCTGAGGTTCGGCGCAGCGACGGCACGGTGGTGCGCGAGATTGCGCCCACCGCTCGCGGCCGCGTCATCTCCGAAGAGGCGGCCGAGCTGACGACGCGCGCTTTGCTGACCGTGACGCAGCCCGAGGGCACCGGCGACAGCGCGGTCCCCACGGGGTTCACGGTGGCAGGCAAGACCGGTACGTCGCGTCTGTCGGCTATCGGCGGGTACGAGATGGAGTACATGGCCAGCTTTACGGGGTTTGTACCCGCCGACGATCCGGAGTTCGCGATCACGGTTATGGTGCTGCGTCCCGACAAGTCGATTGGTTACTACGGCGGCGTGGTGGCGGCTCCGCTGTTTCGGGAAGTGGCGGCGCAGGCCCTGCTCATGGACGGCATTTTTCCGGACGTGACGTCTGCCTCGTTGTCTGAGGCGGGCGTGGTGGCCGATGAGGAGCAGGCCGCGTTCGTGGCTGCTCGCGCTGCAGCCGCAAACGCTGACCTGAGTGAACCCGTACCTGCGTCGGCGCCCGAAGGCGATGTTCTGGCTGGCGGCAATGGCGTTGTCCCGGGGCTGGCTGCCGATAACGTGATGCCCGACCTGCGGGGGCTCTGGCTCAGCGACGCGATCTCGCGCGCTGACGCCGCAGGGCTTCGCGTGCGTGTGCACGGCACCGGCCGTGTGGCGCGACAGATTCCCATGGCGTTTGGCTCGCGCGAAGCGGCCAACGGCTACGTTGAGCTGTGGCTCGAGACAGCGCCGCTCCCTGAACACGATGAGGTGCTGCATGCGCCTTGAACAACTTCTGGCGGGCCTTCCGCTGCAGCAGCTTTCGCCGGGCAACCCCGAGATCACCAATCTTCAGGTGGACAGCCGGGCCGTAGGGCCGGGCTCGCTCTTCATGGCGCGCGAAGGCTGGTTCATTGACAGTCATCAGTACATCGCAGCGGCAATCGCTGCTGGCGCGGCGGCGATCGTCGTGACTCGTCTCGATGCGGTCCCCGAGCATCCGCCGGTTCCCTTTGTGCTGTCATCGTCCGAAGACCGTGACCTCGGGCTCATGGCGGATCGCTTCCTGGGACACCCGACCCGCGCGCTCAAGGTGTTCGGTGTGACGGGCACCAACGGCAAGACGTCCGTGACATGGTTGCTGGCGCACATGCTGCGCGCGATTGGGCATCGTCCGGCCATCATCGGCACGGTGATGCACCGGTTCGAGGACCGCATCGTGACGGCACGCAACACGACCCCCGACGGGCTGTTCATTCATACGTTTGCCCGGGAGTGTCTGGAAGCGGGCGCGACCTGTCTGGTCATGGAGGTGTCGAGCCATGGCCTGCAGCTGGATCGGGTGGCGGGTGTCGCGTTCGACAGCGTCGGGTTCACGAACCTGACCCCGGATCATCTGGACTTTCATAAGACGTTCGATGCGTATCGTGAGGCCAAGTGGCGGCTGTTTCGTGAGTATGCAGCAGACTCTCGCGCTGCTGGAAAAGCCGTGCACGCCGCTGTTTGTATCGACTCTGCCGAGGGCCAACGGCTGGCGGCAGCCGGTGAATTGCCGGTGACGTTCGTCACGGCATCTGCGTGTCAACCAGCTCAGGTGGCGCTGGAAGCTGCAGCGGACGGGTTCGGCTGGCAGGTTTCGGCCCGGCGTGAAGGTGCGGCAACGTCGTTTGGGCTGTCGCTTCCGGGTCAACACAATCTTGAGAACGTCGCCGTGTCTCTGGCCATGCTGGCGGCTGTGGAGCCCGCTCGCTGGCAGCAGGCGGCCGCCTCGTTGCCTGCGTTCCCCGGTGTGCCGGGCAGGCTTGAGCGAGTGGTGCGTGCAGCCGCCGACGAGCCATCGGTCTACGTGGACTATGCGCACACGCCCGACGCAGTCGCCCGCATTGTGGCGGTCATGCCGGACCCTTCGCAGGGCGGCGTCGTGGTCGTAGGGTGCGGCGGCGACCGCGACGCCACCAAGCGGCCGCTCATGGCCCAGGCGGCGCTGTCACGCGGACATCGGGCGGTCTTTACAGCCGACAATCCGCGTTCCGAGGCTCCCGAGGCCATTTTGCAGGCGATGCTCGAGGGTGTCCCGGCGGAGCAGCGCACGCAGGTGACGGTCATCGCCGACCGCAGCGAAGCGATCGCGTGGGCTGTCGCCAACGCGGGCGCTGGCGGCGTCTGGATTCTCGGCAAAGGCCATGAGACCTGGCAGGAAGTGCAGGGTGTGCGCTGGCATCTCGATGACCGCGAGGAAGCGCGCCGCGCGCTGGTCGCTCGCAGGCAGAACGTGCACATGGACGACGTGCCGCTGCTGGCAGGCTGGACAGCCGAGCGGGTGGCTTCGGCCTGCGGCGGCCGCGTGATCGTGGATGCTCATCGTGTGTACGGCGCGTTCTATACGGACACCCGCAATCCGGCAGAGCGCGGAATCTTCTGCGCGATTCCCGGTGAACGTTTTGATGGTCATGCATTCATCGAAACCGCGATCGCACAGAACGCTTCGATGCTGGTCGTGATGTCTCTGGAGCACGTTCCGGCCGGGTGTGGTGCATCGGTAGTTCTGGTGCCGGATACCATCGCCGCCATGCAGCGCGTGGCGTCGGCAGTGCTGGATGAAGCGCGCAAGCGGTCACGCCGCCTGTGGACCATCGCCATCACGGGGTCCAACGGCAAGACGACCACCAAGGAGATGACCGCCGCCCTGCTTCGCGCCATGGGGCACAGGGTGTTGTCGACGCCCGGCAACTGGAACAATCGCATCGGGATTCCGTTGACGGTGTCCCGCCTTTGCGCGGGTCACGACCGGGCTGTTCTGGAGCTCGGCGCAGGCGACCCCGGTGACATCGGTCAGTACGCATCGTTCGTGCGTCATGAGGTTGGCGTGCTCACGTCGATCGCGGCCGCTCACACCGAGACGCTCGGTGGCATGGAGGGCGTACGCGCCACCAAGGCTGGCATTTTTCATGGCAGACCTCCGGTACGTTCCGTGTTGCCGGTCTCGGAGTTGGGCCAGATGGCGGCCCGGCTGCCGGTACCTGTCGAGCAGGTGCTGACCTTTGGAGCCGAGGGCGCGGACGTGATGGTCGAACGCTCGGGGTCGAGCGGCGAGGTGACGCTGAAGGGGCAGGGCGCTGGTGAGCGCTTGTCGCTGACGACCGAACTGGCGTTGCCGGGTGTACACAACGCGTTCAATCTGGCTGCCGCCCTGCTGGCCGTGTCGGTTCAGCGCGACGGCGGTGTGGAATTCCCCGGGGCCGACGTGGTGCGGCAGGCCATGGCCGCGTTGCAGCTGCCGGGGGGGCGTCTTCGGACACTCACGGCGGGCGGCCGCGTGGTCATTGATGATGCGTATAACGCCAACCCCGGCAGCATGACGGCTTCGCTCTCGATTCTCGCTGCCGCAGCCGCGCCTCGTGTCGCGGTGCTCGGTGACATGTTCGAGCTGGGCACCGACTCGGCCGAGCTGCATCGGCGGGTCGGGCAGACGGCGGCACGCTGCGCCGATCTGGTGGTGGCCGTGGGCGAGCAGGCGCGGGCGCTGGCCGATGGTGCAGGGCATGAGGCTCGTTGGTTCGCCTCGGCAGACGAGGCCGCCTCGTGGGTGTCCGCGCATGTGCCCGCAGGCGCGACGATTCTGGTCAAAGGTTCACGCGGCATGGCGCTTGAGCGCGTCGTGCAGCGTCTTCTCGCTCACTGGCAGGAGCCCTGACGATGTTGTTTCATCTCCTCTATGAGCTGAAAGATTCGTTCACGCCGTTGAACGTGTTCCGCTACCCGAGCTTCCGGGTGGTGCTGGCCATGGTGACCGCCCTGACGGCTACCATGGTGCTGTATCCGTGGTTCATTCGGCAGCTGCAGAAGCGGCAGATTGGCCAGGTGATTCGTGAAGACCTGGGCGCGAACCACCAGAGCAAGAAGAATACGCCCACCATGGGTGGCATTCTGCTCATTCTGGCCGCCCTGATCTCGACGCTGATGTGGAGCGACCTGCGTAACCCGCTGGTGTGGGTGGCCGTCACGATCACGCTGGGCTACGCAGCCATCGGGTTCATCGACGATGCGATGAAGCTGGGTGTGCGGGGGTCAAAAGGGCTGTCTGAGAAGGGCAAGCTGGTGGCGCAGTTCTCGATCGGCGGCGCATGCCTGGGGCTGCTGCTCTGGGGCGGCGTGTCGAACTTTGGCACCGAGCTGTATCTTCCGTTTGTGAGCACCGAGCGGCTGGCGTGGACCCTTCCGGGTTGGTTGTACCTTGGATTTGCGTTGATTGTGCTGGTGGGGTCATCGAACGCGGTGAACCTGACCGATGGGCTTGATGGACTGGCGATTGGCCCCGTGGTGGTCGCCGCGGGAACGTTTGGTGCGCTGGCCTACCTGTCGGCGACGACGTTGACGTATCCCGTCGATGTGGAAGGCGTTCGGGTGTGGACGACGTTCGATTTCGCAGCGTACCTGCGCATCCCGAGTGTGCCTGGCGCCCAGGAACTCTCGATTTTCTGTGCGTCCATCGTCGGCGCCGGGCTCGGTTTTCTGTGGTACAACGCCTATCCGGCGCAGGTATTCATGGGCGATGTGGGCTCGCTGGGCCTCGGTGGCGCGTTGGGCACGCTGGCAGTGCTGACGCGAAATGAGTTCCTGAGTGTCATCATTCTGGGGTTGTTCGTCGTCGAGGCGCTGAGCGTGCTGATTCAGCGCTACTACTTCCGCATGACGGGCAAGCGCGTGTTTCTGATGGCACCGATTCACCATCACTTTGAGAAGAAGCACTGGAGCGAGTCGCAGATTGTGGTTCGATTCTGGATCATTTCGATTCTGCTGGCGCTGGCGGCGCTGGCCAGCCTGAAGCTGCGCTAGGGAGGGCTCCATGGCAGACCCGCAAAATCAGAAGCGCCAGCCGGGCGATGGTCCAGATGCCGCCGGCGATGAATCGGCCGCGTCGCTGCGGCAGCGTGCTGCCATGTTGAGGAACAAGGCCGAGGCCGCTCGCGGGCGACAGACCCTGACCCGGGATGAGCCCCACGCGGCAACGTCAGTCGAGGCCCCGCAGGCGAATGTGCGCAGTCGGTCGGCCGTGGTCGATGAGAACGGTGATTCGTCCTTTGGTGCTTCAGAAGGCACCGGCGTTTGGGGCACGGGTGCCTCACGGATCGTCAGTGACTCGGGTCGTCAGCTATTACAAACCGGCAGTCCGGCGGCAGCCGCCGGGCAACCGGCGAATCAGGGCAGCGGTCGTGGAGCAGGGCGTGCACGCACGACCGGTACGGGGGCGCCCGCGTCTGCCGGTGCCAACGCGAGGGCCGCAGCAAGTGTCACAGGAAATTTCACGGGCGCTCACGCAACCGCGAGTGGTTCATGGGCGGCCGCCGGTCTGGAGCGCGAGCCGTCGAACGAGCCACCTGTCGTTCATGCCGAGCTGGTACCGCGCGGCCGAATTGACGTGCTGTTGCTGGCGGTTGTGGCTGCGCTTGTCACCATCGGACTGATGAGCGTGTACAGCGGCTCGGCCCTCGGCGCTTACTTTGACTCGCGCGACGGTCGTGACGACATTTACCTCGTTCGGCAGATCGGCGTTGCAGTCCTCGGGCTGGTGGCGCTCGGCGTCGGGCTCAGGGTGGACTACGGCTGGTACTGGCGGTGGCGCTACTGGATCCTGATTTCGTCGTACGTGATGCTGGCGCTGGTGCTGGTGCCGGGCATCGGCGTTGAGGTGAATAACTCCAGACGCTGGTTGAACCTGATCGTGTTCCGGTTTCAACCCGCCGAGTTCGCGAAGCTCGCGGCCGTGCTCTACTTTGCCTATTCCATTACGAAGAAGCGCGAGGGCATCAGCAGCGCGACGCAATCCATCGTCTTTCACTCTGCGATCGCGGTCATCTTTGTCGGGCTTCTCATGATGCAGCCCGACATGGGTTCGTCTGTCATCATCTCCACGATGCTGATTCTGATGCTCTTTGTCGGCGGTGCCCCGATGCACTTCCTGAGCGGACTGGGTGTTCTGGGCATTGTGCTGGTGATCGCCGGCATCAGCGGGGGTGGTTACCGCTCTCGCCGAATCGCAGCGTGGCTTGAGCCGTGGGAGCATCAGGCGACGGAAGGATACCAGCTGGTGAACTCGTACGTGGCGCTCGCCAGCGGAGGCATGGATGGCGTTGGCCTGGGAGAAGGGCGGGGCCGGCTTGGTTATATTCCTGAAATGTATAATGATTTCATCGCATCCGGTATCGGCGAGGAGTTCGGTCTCTGGGGTATCGCGGCGCTGTGTATTCTGTATCTGCTGTTCTTCTGGCGCGGCATGCGCATTGCGCTCGACTCCCGGGACCGCTTTGGATTCATGCTCGCCTTTGGCATTACGATGCTGGTGACGTTTCAGGCGGCGTTCAACCTGAGCGTGGTGACGGGGTTGTTGCCAACGAAGGGCCTGACCCTGCCGTTTATCTCGTATGGACGTACCAGCCTGATCATGCTGCTGTTTGCGGTTGGCGTGCTGTTGAACATCGGGCAACGCAATCCGGACCTGTGGCGCGAGGAGCACATTCGGCGCCGGCAGGCGAACAGCTCACAACGGCAGAGCGCGAAGCGCAAGCGTGTCGCGGACGCTCGCCGCGCGCGCGCACTGCGCACCGTCGGAGAACCACGTGAGTAACCCGGCCACGACGATACTCTTCGCGGGCGGCGGCACAGGCGGCCACGTCTTCCCGGGGCTGGCACTGGCGGCTGAGCTTAAACGTGCGAGGCCCGATCTCGCGATCGAGTGGGTGGGTACCCGTGGCCGCGTGGAAGAGAGAGCCGTTCCTGCCGAGGGCTACCCGCTTCATTTTATCGACGTGTCGTTTCTGAAGGGGCGGCGGGGTAAGGCGTTGCTGAAGGCGGTCTTCGCGTTGCCGAAGGCGGGAATGGAGGCGGTTTCGCTGGTGCGTCGGCTGTCGCCTGCGGCGGTGATTGGACTGGGTGGTTTTGTGAGCGGCCCGGTGTGCGTGGCGGCTGCTCTGCTTGGGATTCCCGTGTACCTGCTGGAGCAGAACGCCCGCCCTGGAATCACCAACCGTTGGGTCGCGCGCGTCGCCGAACAGATTTATGCCACGTTTCCCGAGTCGCGGGCGTGGTTCCCTGCATCGCGCCTGACGGTGGCAGGCAACCCGATTCGACCGGCGTTGCTGGAGCGGGCGCATCGGCCCGTCGCCGAGTTGACGCGTCCGCTGCACGTGCTGGTGGTGGGTGGAAGTCAGGGCGCGCGCGTGCTCAACGAGCGCATGCCGGCCCTTGCGCTGGCGCTCACCGAAGCGGGCGTCTCGGCGGAGTATCGACACGCGGCGGGTCGTGGGCACGAAGAGAGCACCCGGGCGGCGTGGCAGCGAGCGGGCATGACGGCGCAGGTGGACGCCTTTATTGACGACATGTCGAGCGCTTACGCATGGGCCGACCTTTTGATTTGCAGGGCGGGAGCCACGACCATCTCGGAGCTGACGGCGCTGGGTATCCCCGCGTTGTACGTACCTTTTCCGCAGGCCGCTGATGACCATCAGACCGCCAACGCACGCTCCGTCGTGGACGCGGG
>JAGWVZ010000050.1 GCA_018970625.1 Myxococcales bacterium
CTAACACCATCTTTGCTTCATCGAACGCTGGTGCCGGAGGCGCCGGTGGCACGGGCGGCAACGGCGGAAACGGTGGCGGCGGTGGCGGCGGTGGAAACCCCAATGACGACGGCGCTCAGGAGATCGGCCGCGGTGGCACGGGTGGGACAGGTGGCCGCGGCGGCAACGGTGGTCGCGGCGGCGGCGGTGCCGGCGGTGTGTCATACGGTCTGTATGCCAGCGGTGGTAATCCCGGTTACAGCTCCTGCACGTTCTCGAACGGCTCGGGTGGAACGGGTGGCGGTCCGAACGGAGCTACGGGTAACTCCGGTAACCGAAACTTCTAATGCTCCCGTTGCACACCATTCTGCACCACAGAGTTTGATTCGCATCTTTTCCTGAGTACTTATGGCTGCTTTACGTATTTTCCTGCTCTCTGGTCTCGTGCTCGTTTGTGCCTGTTCATCAGAACCAGTCGAGCCTTCAGACGCCTGTACCGAAGCATTCTGTGAGTGCGAGCAGACCACGGACTGTGCTGCTGGGCTTGTGTGCACTCAGGGTTTGTGCCTTCCGGTGTCGCCGGATATCACCGAGGATACATCCGCACCCGACACTACCGAAGATATTGTTCCCGATATCGAAGACGTACCCTCGGTGCCAGACACACAACAGACTGACATCATTGAAGAGGTTGTCGAGGACGCCTGCGTTCGATTCTGTGAGTCCCGTGTCGCATGTGGCCTTGAGCCCATTCCGGGAATCACGGGTGATTGTCCGACAGCCTGTGAAGTGTTTGCGGCAGCAATCGTCGAAGGCACGCAAGGAGCAGTCAACCCGGAGGCTTGCAATCTCGCCTTCACCGCTTTCTCAAACTGCGTTGCTGAAATCACAGATTGTGCTGAACTTGAAGCGGGCGACCGCGGAGAGTCGACGGTTTGTGCAGCCGAAGAGGAAGCACGTGGACGAGATTGCACTGGCCCTGAGGAAGAGACGCCAGACGATGGGTCAGCTGCGCCTGATGAAGGGTCGGCGTCTCCCGATGAAGGGTCGGCGTCTCCCGATGAAGGGTCCGCCTCGTCCGGCTCAGGCAAGTAATCGTGTGCAGCAGGCACGGCTTGATTCGGTTCAATGAGCCTGCAGATGAACGCCGTATTGAGGGTACATAGCTGGGTGGGCGCTCTTACGAGGCGTGAGTCGACGAAGGGTTGGCTCAGCGCTATCTGGGCGCTTGAGCTGTTCTTTGTCGTGCGGAGTGCGTCACACATCACGCTCATGGCGCACATTGCCCTCGAGCAACGCATGCACACCTACGAGCCATGGCTGGCGGCAGCTGCTCTATGTGCGCTGTTCGCCTTTGTCGTGGGATGGCGGAGTGTGGCGGTGGTCGTGGCGGCGGCTTGTTCGGTAGCCATGAACATTCAGGAGTTTCCCTACACCGCCAACCACGCGTACCTGCAATCGTATGTCCTCTGCCTCGCTGCCATCTGTCGTGTGGCATCCGTGGATGCGGACGACACGCCCACACCCTTCATCCACTACCTGCGCGTCAGCTTTGCCGTTCTGCTCTTTCACACAGGCTGGCAGAAGTGGGTCGCGGGCACCTACGATCGGGCCGAGTTCATTGCTCAGATGTTCCACTCCGACAAGTACAGATTTGGAGAGTTCTTTGGACAGCTGGCACCAGCCGACATTCCCCGACTGGCAGTCATGAATCCACGCGTACCGAATGAAGGCCCGTTCGAGTATCACTCGTGGCTGGTGCTGCTTGCCAGCAACAGCGCAATGTATTCGGAGCTGATTTTTCCGGTACTCGTCTGGTTGCGGCGATGGGGGAATGTGTTTGTCCTGGTCTCGCTTGGATTTGTGTGGGCGTTTCAGTTCGCTGCTACCGAAATATCATTCGCTCTGCTTGCCACTGCGATTGCGATGTCTTTTTTTAGCCCCCGAATAATGGCCCCCGTATTGTACCTGCTCATGGCGATCGACGTAGGCGTTGCCTTCTGGATCGCACGGAATTCCGACACATGGTTGAACTAGGTCGCCTTTTCATCTGGAAGACCAGAGCGATGCACACCATGGCCGTGTTGCTGGTGGTCGCGTTTTGCGTATGGCCATTTGTTCACCGGTGGTTGTGTGTAGAGCAGCTGGTGGATCCCTGGAAGCTGGGCGGCTTCGCGATGTACACCGTCTTCGATACGGCGGATTTTGCCAACGTCTGGGGTGACACCGACCCATTGTCGCCAGCTCTTTACCTCACTGATCAGGAACAGACGGCACTCGAGGAGTGGCTGTATCGCTCGCAACATCTGGGTCTTTTATATCCACCCGTCGAACTGGGTGCCATGCTGCTCGCAGCACGCCCCGAAGCCAACCTGATTGTTACCAGACAAAAGCGGATTGAACTGGATCCATCTACCGGAATCACCTTCTGGCGAGGTATCACCTATTACACAACGCGAACGGTGAACGGCTACGAGACTCATCTGGTCGATGTACTCCCACCGCCAGGTCACTATCCAGGCTCACCCCCGCTCTGAACGCAGTATCCGTAACGCCAATCGCGTTCCGTAGGTTACGTTCCGAACGTTTGCTCGTTGAACAGTCAGGTTACTTATCTGGTATGGCTGTCACTTCACTATACTGCGAAGTGGTATCAGGCTCTTCATGGTCTTTCGCAGCGGGAACATGCTTATTGCTCGGCCCGACTTTCCCCTGAACGATTGAGGTACCCATACCATCCCCCAGTCGATGGTGGGGCATTGAGGGTGTAATTGCGGACGGTGTGCACCAGCGGTTGTCTGTCCATAACCGCGGTGACGGTCACCATATCCAACACACCATCGTAATCGAGGTCGTCAATCCATGGACTCGATAGACCTGTTCCTGAAACCGTATCCAGCACGAGCGATTCATCGACGCCTGAATGCACAAGCCTGACGGTGGATGTCTCCAGACCCGGGTCAATAAAGATAACTTCTTGCCGTCCATCTCCGTCAAGGTCGGACATGACCGGGCTAGGCGCATACACGCCTACGCCTACCTCCGACCAGAGGAGCTGTCCGTCTTCACCCGAAAGAACGACCATGAGGGTGCCGGTGTATTTGTCCGCCCAGACACCCTCGTTCAGCAGAACGGCGATGTCAGGAACGCCGTCCTCATCGAAAAGACCAATCGCTGGTGAAGAATAAGACTCGTAGCCTTCAACACCCCAGGTCCAGACGATTTCACCTGTGACACCGTCCAACATCATGACACGGCCGTCGAATGCCACGACGACAAGGTCCTCGCGGTTATCGCCGTTCACGTCCATCATGCCAGGAGGAGCGATAAACCCCTTCCATGTGGTAGATGTCGCCAGCTCCCGCGCGTCGAGGGGGCTGTCCAGACGGGACAGCTCAGACAACGGCGCACCCCACAAGCTGCCCGAGAATGTTTCCCCACCACTTCCCCATACAATCCAGGGCTCGTCCCGATTCCACACCACGGGTGACATATACGTCTCCCGTCCGTCGGGCATCGCATCGACTCGTAGAAGCGCGCCGGTCGCACCCGACACCAGAAGAAGGTAGTTCACTTCCCGTTCTTCGAAGGCTTCTGCGTCTTTGCTAATTGCGCCCGACGTTGTCACAAGATCCGGTACACCGTCACCATCCACATCAGGTATCACCTGAGGAATACCGAAGTTGTTCCAGCGGCCTGCAACCGGTTCAGACATCAGGTCAAACCGCCAGGCATCTGTCCCGGTCAGAAGGTCATGTGCAGCAAATGTCCCCGAACGACCAGCACTTATGAGTAGTCCACTGTCAGTCTGTGACCTCAGCAAGAGCTGTGGGCGCGAGTACACTTCACCAACGGTTGTACCATGCCACAACGTCTCACCTGTCGCCCCGTCCAGAGCGTCAACTGAACCTTCCGTCGGTCCTTCAGTACCAGAACCGACAATAATATCCCGGACACAATCGTCATTGATGTCAAAGGCTGCCGGAGAGGCGAACGAAGCGTTCGCTCGTTCCACTTGCCACTGGATCTCCATCGTCGGGGGGAAAACAATAGCAAAGGAGGGATCTCTCGTGGGGCATTCCGGGTTGACCCACCACTCCGATAACTCCGGCAACTCCTCAACATCCATGGTCGCAGTGTCTTCTTCGGGCATCACATCCGCGTCGCCGACGCCATCGTCCAGCATACTATCGGGCACGTCGGCCGAGAAACCATCCGCGTCGCCGAGGCCATCGTCAAGCATACCATCGGGCACGTCGGCCGAGGAACCATCCGCGTCCGAGTCAGTCGCGACGTCAGTACGCTCTCCGCCGCTGTTGGCCTGACAGCCAACGAAGAACCACACCGCCGTGACCGCAATGAACAAGTGTTGTCGTCTGGAATGTTGCATAGACTGATCAATGTGAACAAGGGTGAGGCCAGCGTAAGACAGAGTAGGCTCCTGTACCGACCTGATGCTTCTGTTCGGTAGCGGGGTTGATAATCAGGTCAACCTTCATTCCGGCCATGAGGGTGATTCATCACCAACGATCGTTACAACTTCATGCGACGTCATCCCACCTGCCCCCCAATGTACTGACCAACCCGTCGCCACCACCGCCCTGAAATTCGTCGCTCTCGACCACGTTGAGGGGTCGCACCAGCCACCATCTGCTCAGCAGCCTTCGTTCAGCGTGCCATTGCAGTTGTCATCGGCGCTGTTGCCGCACACTTCGGGCTGTCCGGGGCGCACAGACGAGGTGGAGTCGTCGCAGTCCAGACCCCGGTTCACGTAGCCGGCCGGGGCTGAACAGGCTCGAACGGTGGGTGCGCTCGTGCTGCCGTAGGTGTCGCCGTCGGCGTCCACCCAGTACTGGTTTTGCACGCCTTCGTCGGTCGCGCGGTCGCAGTCATTGTCGAGGCCATCGCAGACCTCGGCAGCGGCCGGGTTAATGCCTGCTGCCGCGTCGTTGCAGTCATTCGCGCTCACCACGTAGCCTTCGGGAGCTGAGCAGGCGGCGCGCGTGTCGGTCGATGCACCAAAGCTGTCGCCGTCGGCGTCGCGGTACCAGGTGCTGGTGGCTCCTTCGTCGGTGCTGCCGTCGCAGTCGTTATCGACGGTGTCGCACACTTCGGTGGCGCCGGGAAAAAAGCGCGAATCGCTGTCGTTGCAGTCGCCGGTGGTCGCCACGAATCCGGGTGGACGTGTGCAGGCGCGAGCCCCGTCACCGATAGCGCCCCAGGTGTCCAGGTCGCCGTCGGGGTACCAGAGTGTTCCCGCATTATCGTCGCGAGCCCCGTCGCAGTCGTTGTCCAGACCGTCGCACAGCTCGGGTGCTCCCGGGTAGGTGACGCTGCGTGCGTCGTCGCAGTCGCCGCCGGTGGCGCGGTACCCCTCGGGCGCCGCACAGGCCGTCACCGTATCCAGGTCGGTGCCGATCCCGTCACCGTCGGCGTCACGGTAAAATATGCGCAGCGTGCTGTCGTCGATCACGCCATTGCAGTCATTGTCGAGGCCGTCACAGACCTCGGTGGAAGCCGTCTGCAGCGCGACGCAGGATTGCCCGGCAAGGCCACAGGTGAGCACACCTGCGGCGCAGATGCCCAGCAACCCGGTATCACAGGGGGCACCCTCGCCGACGAGGTCTTCGTCGACCTCGCCGTCACAGTCGTTGTCGAGCGTGTCGCAGACCTCGTCGCCGAACGCCGCCGGGGCGGCGCACTCGCCCGAAACGTCGCGGGTGGCAATGGCACAGACGCCCTGACACACTTCGTTCCAGCAACAGCGCTCGCCTTCACAGATCGCACCATCCACGACGCCGTCGCAGTCGTTGTCCAGGGTGTCGCACACCTCGTCGCCGAGCTCGGCGAGCGGCACGCACGACAGCTGTCCGCCCTCGCACACCGTGCGGCCCTCGGCGCATCGCCCCGGAAATCCCGTACCGCAGGCCTGACCAATATCGGCGCCTACATCGTCTATTCTGCCATCGCAGTCGTTATCGAAGCCGTCGCAGACCTCTGTTGCACCAAAATTAACGGTTCCGTCGTCCTGATTGCAGTCCTGTCCCAGACAACCGTTGCCGGTTCCCCAGCCGTCGCCGTCGGGGTCAATGCAGATGGAGGGCAGCACGCAATAGCTGGTGCGGTCGTCGCCCGAGACGGTGAACAGCGCGCACACCTCGTCGGGCGCGCAGTCTGCGGCGCTCCCGCACTGCTCGGCGCAAACGCCCACGTCCACGAACGGGTCAATAAAGACGCAGTCCACGTTCGTGCAGTCCGCGTTCGACCGACAATAGCCGTCGTCACCGCCCGTGTCGGTCACATCGGAGTCGACGGTGTCTGCGTCGTCGAACACTTCGGTTGCTGCGTCGTCCGTAGCGCTGTCGGGAATGAGAATCCCGGTGTCCGGCGCGGCATCGCCAGCGGTGTCGGTCGTGGCGTCGCTCACGCCGTCCGATTCAGCGCCAGGCACGACGCCGGCGTCTGAACAGGCCCCTAGCCCTAGCAGCGCCCAAACTGGCAGCGCGAGCCACATCGAGGGGCTCAACACCGCCCGCCGCGCCCATGCCGGGCTCTTCCTGTCGCATGCGTGCATGAGTGTCCTTTCGGGCTTGGTTCCATGGTGAAAAGACGAATCAGCCAAACCATGGCGCCGTGCGCCGTGGTGCCTGTTCGCGCGATTCGCCACTAAACTAGCGAGTGAAGCGGCCCAACGCCAACATGACGCGCATTCGACTCCGGCAACCGGCGATTTTCGGTTATACCGGCCACCGCTGAACGGTTTCAGCCGCCCTGCACAGCGGTCACCACTTCGACGCGGGCGCCATCGGCCAGCGCGGTCGTGCTCCAGTCAGCCCGGCGCACCACGTGGTCGCCCACAGCCACGGCGACCCCCCTGGCGTCGCGCGCTATGCCCAGCTCCGCGAGCAAATCCAGCAGCGACGCGCCAGCCGGCACCTGTCGAGGTTCGCCGTTCACCGAGATGGTGATGTGCTGCGACGTGGTCATGCGCGCCTCCGGGGCTGAAATCGGTCGGGTTGAAACTCGTGAACCAGCGATGTGTCACCGAGCAGCAGGCAGCGCTCCATGGCGTGCAGGGTGGCGGCGGTCAGCTGAATGCCGTTGCGATAATGCCCGGTCGCCACAAAAACTCCGGGTAACCCGGTGGGTCCCAGCAGCGGCTGATTGTCGCGGCTGCCAGGCCGAAACCCGCACCAGGTCTCGAGCACATTGCATTCCAGAACGGCAGGGCAAAGGTCGCGTGCGCCTTCCAGCAGCTGCAGCAGACCGCCGCCGGTGAGCGCCCGCTCAAACCCACGCTCTTCGCTGGTCGCACCCACCACCAGCCGGTCGGCTTTGGGTACGAGATACGCATCGGGCCCCCGCACCACGTGCCGCAGCAGGCGTTCGCCCTGAGGCCAGGCAAACGACATCATCTGCCCGCGCACCGGCCGCACCGGAAGGTTCACCTCGGGCTGCAGCCCTTCGATCGAGCGGGTCCAGGCGCCAGCGGCCAGCACCACCCCCCGACCACGGACCACCCGCCCGTCTGTAAGCACGACGCTAACCCCTTGTTGCCACGTGATGTTTCGGACTTCGGCCCGCACCGCGATACGAACGCCACGCCGCACAGCCGCCTGCGCCAGCGCCACCGCGACCGCCCGATTGTCCACCTGAATGTCTCCGGCGCACCACAAAGCCGACGCGATCGCCGGGTCCAGCAGCGGCTCGCGTTCTCTCGCCTCGGCGCCGGTGAGCTGCTGAACCGGCAGACCCAGCTTACGCATGTACTGAGCGCGTCTTTGCAGGGCGGCGGCATCGTCGGGGTCGACGCCCACCATCAGCGTTCCCGCCGTGTCGAGCGCTATAGAAGCCGCCGCGTCCTGATTGAGCTCGGCCACCAGCTGCGGCCAGAGCTCCTGGCTGAGCGCCGCAAACCGGTGCAACTCAAACTCATCAAACTCCAGCTCGGCCAGCGGCGCCAGCATGCCAGCCGCGGCCCACGAGGCCTCGCCCACGGGCACGGCGTTGCGCTCCAGTACAACCACCGACTGCCCTGCGCGCGCCAGCCGCCACGCGATCCCCAGGCCGATCACACCGCCGCCAATCACGAGCGTATCGCACTCCCGATCGACGACTTCATCGACCGGGACCACCGAGAGGCCGGTACGTGGGTCAGACATCAGAGCGCTGGACTCGAACATGGGCGAGGGCCTGCAGATAGTCGCGCAGCACGGCTGCCGGCTGCTCCACGTGCAAAGGGCCCATGACAGCGACAGCGTCGGCGCCCGCCTGCCTAATCGCCAGCACGTGTTCGGGCAAGACACCACCGACGACCACCAGCCGAATCCGCGGTCGCCTGCCTTCCGCCACGTCGGGCCGCTGGTCAAGGCGCTGCCGCATGCGCGCTACTCCTTCGACGCCCAATGCAGGACCGTACCCAGGCTTGGACGCTGTCTGTGCCCAGGGCCCGAGCACGACGAAGTCTGTGGCCTCAGGGAGCTCCCGGGTTCCCGCATGAACGCTGACACCCACCTGCCGCCAGCTTCCGAGCTGCGCCCGTGCGGCCGAGTCTGCGACGTGGTGCGCCGCTCGTTCGGGAAGCCAGCAGCCGGCCCATGCGCTGCCGTCGGTTTGCAGCACGGCCGACTCATGAAACGCCAACAGCTGTCTGTGACGCCCGGCAGCCGCCGACGCGTCGCCAGCGTTCACTCGAGCGCACGAAGCGGGGTCGACCGCCGCCCTGTCATGCAGCGCGACCAGCGGAGCGCCGGCGTCGAGCAGCTGCCCCGCAAGGTGGCTCATGCCGAGCCCGCGAGCCGTGCACATGACCGCATCGACGATGCAGACAAGGTCAGGAAACGGCACAGCAGGCATAAAAACAGGTGGTTAGAGAGCTTCGAGGGCCTCACGAACGACATCCACGTGCCGAATCGTCTGATCTTTCACTTTGGCATGTACCTTCACGTTGTCCCACACCTGCCTCACCACTCCGCTCGCGTCGATAAGAAACGTGGACCGCACAATGCCCATGTAGGCTTTTCCGTACATGGATTTTTCGCGCCACGCACCATAGGCCTCCGCGACTTCGTTCTTCTCGTCGGCCAGCAACGCGAACGGCAAATCGAACTTGGCCTTGAACTTCGCGTGCGACTTCACGCTGTCGGGCGACACACCCAGCACGACGGCTCCGAGGGCCGAGAGCTGTGCGAGCTGATCGCGGAAGTCGCAGGCTTCGGTGGTGCAGCCGGGGGTGTCGTCCTTTGGATAGAAGTACAGCACGACGTTTTTACCGCGCAGCTTCGAGAGAGTGACCTCTTCGCCGGCGTCAGAAAGAAGTGTGAAATCAGGGGCCTGTGAGCCAGAAGCAAGAATTTCGGTCGCCATGGAACACGCTGTCAGGGAGAGGGACGAACGCAGGGAGTGCAGCGCCTGTGATGCGTCGCGCGTCGCAAAGGTACGTCGGGGCTAGCACTGCGCGGCGCGCAGCAGCGACGCCAGAAACCAGAGCAAAAGCAGGGCGGCGGTCACGACCTTCCACAGGCGCATGCGCGACGGCCGGGTGACCGCATGGGGCGGGTGTGGCGCGGGCGTCCGGCCCGGCATCGCACGTGGATGTCGGTCGGCGCGCGGCCTTCTGGCGCCTTTTCCTGCCGCCTGACGTCGCCGGTCGGGCTGTGGCGCGTACGTCGAGTCGAGCGCTGCCTCAAGGGCCTCTACCAGGCGATACGGCACGACCACCCCGACGGATGGCACGGGCTCTGCGTCTGTGTATCCGCTCACTCCCACGACAACGAGCTCATCGCTCACTCGGCCGGCCCACTCCTCAAAGACGGTGGCCAGCACGCCGGCCCCTTTGCCGAAGTAGATCACCCGGATGCCACGAAGCGGTTGGGCCAACCGTTCTCGCGCCGTTCGGGCACGGTCGCCGTGCAGATCGACCACATGCACGGGGGTCGACCACAGCTGCAGCGCCTCCACGGCGGCAGCGAGATTGGGCCCCAGATACGGCTCGAAGTGGTACAGGGCCCGGTTGTCGTTCTTGTCGCCAATCGCCCACTTGTATCCAAAGTACTCGACGAGCGGAGCGAACGCGCGCTCGACGGTCCCGGGGCAGCGCGGATACGTCATCATGGGTGTCAGATTTCTGAGGGACGTGATCGAAATGTCGACACTCTGAAGTCTGGTCCAGCCCGAATCATGCCCCAAAAGTGTCATGCGGGAGCGGATTTGTCATGGCATGATTCCTGCGTCAACGGTACATCGTCTGGTGAACGAGCCCCCTTACAGGTGACATCATGAAGACAGTAGGTTGTTCTATGGTGCGGAACGGCATGGCCGGTTTGCTGGCTGCTGCCGCTCTGGTCAGTCTGTTTGCAGCGTGTGGAACCATCGACGATGGCATCTTCGACGTGCCTGACGGCGATGCGGCGACCGACGACACGACCGGCGGTGGCGACACCTCTGGCACGCCGGACGGCGACGCTCCCGATGGGGGAACCGAGAACGACGTGTCGCCGGGCGACGATGTGACGCCGGGCGATGACACGGTGCCCGGAGACGACGCGACGCCGGGCAGCTGCGCGGGCGACAACCCTCAGGGGTGCGCCAGCGACGCGGAGTGTGCGCCTAACGAGGCATGCGAGGTCACCGACACGTGCACACCGTCGTCCTGTTTCTGTGACGCGGAGTCGGGTGCGTGGGTGTGCACCGAGGACTGCGGTGGCGGTCAGTGTCGTGTGGTAGAGAGCGAGGCGTGTTCGACAGACGCCGACTGCGCGTTCGGGTCGCTGTGTGAGGCAGACGTGTGCGTGGCTTGCGAGCCCATTGCCTGCGCGATCGAGTGCGCGCCGGGCTTTGAGTTGGTCGGGCGTAACGGCTGCCAGCTGTGTGAGTGCGAGCCGGTGCGCGAGTGTGAGAGCAGCGCCGAGTGTTCGGATGGCGGCGTATGTGTGGGTACGGGGTTGTGCACCGACCTCTGCATCGCCGGCGATCCGGCCTGCTGCGAGGCCAGCTATTGTGAGGGTGGCGCCTGCGAGGGTCCGAGTCCGGCGGGTTGTCGTTCCACCGGCTGCGGCGACGGCGAGCTGTGTGTGACCGAAGGTGAAGCCGCTGGCTGCGTGTCGTCGTCGTGCTCGTGCGACCCGGGCAGCGGCACGTGGAGCTGCACCGACGACTGCGGCGGCGGCACCTGTGTCGCCGTTTCGGGGGACTGCACGGTCGATACCGACTGTCTGGTGGGCGCGATCTGCGAGGGTGGGGTGTGTGAGGCGGGGCTGTGCCCGCGCATCTACATGCCCGTCTGCGGTGTCGATGGCGTGACGTACGGCAACGACTGTCTGGCGCGGGTGGCGCACGTCGAGGTCGCATCAGTCGGCGAGTGCCCCGTGGCACCGTGCAATGTGGATACTGACTGCCGCGAGTTCGAGGCTTGCGTAGCCAATGTGTGCCAGCCCGACTTCGGTTGCATCGCTCTTTGGGACCCCGTGTGCGGTACCGATGGCGTCACCTATGGCAACGAGTGCGAGGCGACGCGCGCCGGTGTCGGGGTCGCAAGCCGCGGCGAGTGTCCGCCGATCAACTGTGAGGTTGACGAAGACTGCCCGCCCGGTGAGGCGTGCTCGGCCGGGGTGTGCGAGGCGGTGTTTTGTCCCATGATCTATCTGCCCGTCTGTGGCGTTGATGGCGTGACCTATGGCAACGCCTGCATGGCGGGCGCGGCGCGGGTCGAGGTGGCTTACGAAGGCGAGTGCACCGACTCGGTGAGGTGCCGAACCAACACAGACTGCCCACGGGGCCTCGTATGCCCGATCCGCGGCGACGGGGTGTGCACCGAGCCTTGCGTGCTGACCTGCTTTGTCCCCGATCCGGTGTGTGGTGTGGATGGAAACACCTACACCTGCGGCGAGCCCGAGGCGTGGTGCAACGGGGTCGAGGTGGCGTACGACGGCGAATGCAGCCGTCCGTGAGTCTGACGCGCGCTGGCGCCACTGGCCGCTGCCGCTCCACATTGCGAGCTCGCTGAATCAACGCACTTGCGCTCGTTCGTTTCGCGCTTCATCGTACAAAACAGAGCGAATCAGCAACGAAGGTACGAGCGCGTATGGTCTCTTCTCTGAACGCCAAACGGGAGCAACCGGCACCCGACGCCGACAGCGTGGCGAATGACGTCAAATCCCGGCCAGCGCCTCAGGCCAGCCGGGCGCAGCAGGAAGGACCGTGGAAGCAGGGCGAGCTTGCGGCCAGTTTTGACGCGCCGAACGACCGTGACGCGTTGCTCTATGGTGTGCTGCGGCTGCTTGAGCGCGTGGTGCCGCGCCGGGCCATTCTGGTGGTGGGCCGTGACCAGCTTCGCGCGTTCGACGGAGAAGGCTTTTCGCTCGCTCCCGGTCAGGCTGCGTCGTTTTCGCTCGCCGTGCCGCAGGGCTCACTGCTCGCACGTGCCTTGCAAGGGGATGGACCGGTTGCGGGCTCGCCTGCCGAGCTTGGCCTGACGCCCTGGTACTCGTTTACGGGTCAGGCGCAGCCTTCCGGCATCTGTCTGGCTCCGATAGCCATTCAGGGACGAACCGCCCTGCTGATTCTCGCCGACCCCGGCGCCCAACCCCTCGATCACGGCGTCGTGCCCTGGATCGCCATTCTCGCTCGGCGTACTTCGGCAGCCATCGCCACCCTGATTGCCAGTCAGAAGCGCACGCGCGCCGACGCCCCGACTGGCATTTTGCCGGTCGTCAGGACCACGCCACCTCAGAACGACCCTGCGCCACCCGCCGCAGGTGAGCATCCGCTGCCTCAGGCTGATGCCGCCGATGCCGCCGTTGATCAACCCGTTGAACACCTTGCTGATTCGCCTGCCCCGGACGCAGAGCCCTCGGTCTCTGGCGCTGAACCCGCTACGTCCACACCACCCGACTCAGCCGGGGCGCAGACCAGCGTCACAGAGCCCGACACCGATGAGCCGCTCAAGGATGCTCCGCTGCAGGGCGCTTCGGCAGAGCCAGACGTTCCACAACCGTTACCGGACTCTGATGAGGTCGAAGACGAGTCACAGGAGTCGGTCTGGTCAGCGCACGATCATCCTACGGTCGAGGTTCAGGTTTGCCAGACTGGCGCGTACTCCGAAGTGGACTCGGCCTCGGACTCTGTGTGGGACGCGCCAGCTGAACGGGAAGGAACTGACGTTCCTGCCGACGTGGTGGAAGTGGCTGCGCCCGTAGAGCCGGTTGAAGCGGAAGTGCCTGCTGAACCGGTTGAAGCGGAAGTGCCTGCTGAACCGGTTGAAGCGGAAGTGCCTGCTGAACCGGTTGAAGCGG
>JAGWVZ010000721.1 GCA_018970625.1 Myxococcales bacterium
GGGAACGCAACCGCGCCGAATAAGGCACGCGAAAAACACGGTGTCAAGCGTGGCAAACGCCTTCTTTTCGTGGTGTCAACGAGGTTTCACCCACCCGGGCCTCTCGCGACATGCGCGAAACGCCCTAGCCGCAGGGTTCGCGCACGTCCGTACATCCCAAGAGCAGCCGGTGTGACTCGACCGTTCGCGGCGACACAGATTCGCATAGTTCTGAAATCACTAAAGAATCGCTCGAAGTCACACCACCGTCGTTCGATTGTAGCGCGTTGCGCTGCATGCGCACAAGCGGCCAGATAGACGACGTGACAGCTGACCGCGTCGCGTGATCCTGAAACGGAGGCGCATCCACATGGATCCAGCAGGGAGCTGCGTACGCCTTCATGGCGAGCAGCAGGGGGGTGTCCATTGCCGGGAGCTCGGCGCCCACTCGCAGCACTGGCACGACCTCGAACTGCCGAAAAGAGCGAAGCAGAGACTCAGCAGCATCGCTCGTCAGTGTCGCGGGACACACGGGCACACTCAGCGCCTCGGGCTGCAAGGCCAGCACGCACAACGCGTCTATACCGCCAGTGGTCAGCCACAACTCAATGGGAAGGTTCGTCGTGGCTCTGACCGACGAGAAGGCGTCGCGCGCTGCATCCATCCATCGCCAGGGCTGTCCCGCCGAGGTATCGACCTGCACCGAGACCTGTACGGGCGAATCTGCGAGATCGTCGCGCGACGCGACCCATACGCCAGCGGGTAGGTGCAGATATCGCCCCGTAGCCGCAGCCAGCCGGATCATCTCTTCGAGGTCATGTTTTTTGCGATGACGACTCATCGGTGGCTCCTGCCGACAGGTTCACGTTACCGGGGCACGAAAAAGAAAAGCCGCCCGGGTAAAGGCGGCTTCACAGCTCCGGTTACAAGCCGGCGCCAGACATCAGGGGCAGGGCGCGCCGGTGATGTTGGGGTAGATCTGGTCGATGAAGGTGATGGTGCCTTCCGGCCAGGTCACGTCTGCGACAACCCAGAACACGTTGCTGGAAGGCAGCTCCTTGGTGCGCTCCAGTACGATGCTGCCGAAGATGAAGATACGGATGGTGACGGTGGAGGGGCCGAATCCGTGGTCGTCGTAGTAGTTCACGCCGATACGGTAGGTAGCAGACTCGGGATTATCGAGGTTGATATTCTCGGGGCCTGCGCCGTTCACATCGTCAATGTCGAGAGACGGGTCGTCGCCAGCGTTGCCGGTGGTGCCCCAGTCCGGGGTCTTGTTGCGCCAGTGGCAGTCCCAGGGCAGGCGGGTCCAGCAGCCCTTGGAGACGTTCAGGAAGTGCAGGTCCACGTCAGAGCCGGACGCCAGGCCTTCGTCGGTCTCATCGGGGTCACCGGGGGTGGTCCAGACGAGCTGAGCGGAGATATCTTCGTCGTAGGTGGCCTGAACGTTGATGGTAGCGGGCGTACAAGCCGAGGCGCCGGCATCATCGACGAGGTCGAGCTGAAGCTCGTAAGGACCTGCGATATCGACGAAGAACGAGCTGTTGACTGCGTTTGCGCTGTCGAACGTGGTGGTAGAGCCTTCGGGCTGGCTCAGCACCGACCACTGGTAGCTGATGATGGTGCCGCCGTCAGGGTCGGACGAAGCCGAGCCGGAGCAGTCGAGGGTGTCGAGCGGAACAACGAGCAGCTCATCGGAGGGCAGACCACCCGAGCCGCGAACGACGCACGTCGCGACGGCGTTGGGGCAGGCGTTGTTGCTGCCAAGACCGGTGATCTCAATGTCGAGCGGCGTCTTGACTTCGTCGTTCGAGACGATGCTGAGGATGGTACGGTCCGCGATGTCCAGCTGGTCTGGGGTGTACGTCACCAGGAACGTCGAGAACTCCTCGGGCGCCAGCTCAAGCGGGAACGCGGGCAGGTTCTCGAGACCGAAGTTGTCGTTCAGGGGAACGGCCGGGTCATCCAGGAAGCCGAGGGAGGTGACGATGAGGTTCTCACCGTTATCGCCGCCAGAACAGTTGGTGATGGTGAAGAGCTCGGACTTGGTCTGGCTGATGAGGCTGGGGCCAAACGAGAAGCCTTCCTCGTGGGTGACAGCGATGCAGGGCGCAGCGCCGTTGGC
>JAGWVZ010000722.1 GCA_018970625.1 Myxococcales bacterium
ACGCAATATCTGGCCCAATATGTGAAGCACCCGCTGTTTCAGGGGCTTCAATATGTGGCCAGCGCTCTAACCTGGCGCGATCGGCACAACAGCCGGCCCGAGGACCGGGGCACGGACTGTACGTTTGGTGATGGTTCACCGATTCCCGATTCGGTGATGCGTCACGTGCGTGGTGTGGTGTGGCGAAATATGGTGGCGCAGCCGTGGCAGAGATATGACGTGGTCATGCTGGATAATCGTCGCGTTTCGCACGGTCGCCGCCCGTATCGTGGCGACCGGATGGTGACCGTATGCTGGTCACAGGAGACGGTGGGCTGACCTGTCCTCGCTGGCGTTGGTCCCAAAGCCGGGTCGGCGCGCTCAGGCACCGAGCAAAGAGCCACCGCAGACGCGCAAGACCCGACCGGACACTCCTTGCGCCGCGGGTGTAGAGAGGAACGCGATCGCGTTGGCGACGTCTTCGGGAAGACCGCCCTGGCTGAGGGCGCTCAGTCGACGACCAAACTCCTTGATGGCGACGGGTACGGCAGCTGTCATACGCGTCTCAATAAACCCGGGTGCGATGGCGTTTACCGTGATGCCGCGGGCGGCGACCAGGGGCGCGGCGGCGCGCACAAAGGCGGCGACGCCCGCCTTGGAGGCAGAGTAGGCGGTCTGACCCATATTGCCGGCAATTCCGGCGATGCTCGACAAACAGACGACTCGGCCACCGTCGTGCAGCACCCCTTTTTGCAGCAGGGCGTCATGAAACTGAATAACGGCCTCGAGATTCACCCGCATGACGGAATCCCACTGTTCGGGCTTCATGCGAGCCAGCGTCTTATCGCGCGTAATACCGGCGTTGTGCACGACAATATCGAGTCCACCGGCGGAGAGTAGCTCGTCGCACAGGCCGTCAATGGCCGACGGGTCCATGAGGTCGGCGGTGACAACGCTGCCGCGGATTTCGGCTGCGGTCTTCTGGAGTAACTCGAGGTCATTGGGTCGGTCATGCAGGACCACGTGCGCGCCCAGCGCTGCCAGCGTGCGGGCCGTGGCCTCACCGATGCCTCGCGCCGAACCCGTCACCAGCGCGCGTTTACCGCGAAGCGAGAGGGCGTCGGGGACCGCGGGGAGATTGGCAGCCAGCGTATCCACGTCGACAGGTTGCGCCGTAATGAAGGCTGAACGCTGCGAGATCAGAAAGGCAACCACCGCCGCCAGTCGTGACTCCGCACCCTCGGCGACCCGCACGAGATTCGCTGTAGAACCGAATTTACCGATTTCCTTGGCTACCGAACGCGTAAATCCTTCGGCTGCGGCGATGCCAGCGGCCTGTGAGGCTGACATGGCCGAAGCAACCGGTCGGCTGAGCACGACGACGCGACCGGCACGAGCCAACCTGCCGATCCACGGTTGCGCTTCTTCGTAAAGCAGCCGCGCGTCAGACGCCTGCGCGATGGTGGTCGCATCCAGCACGATCGCATCTACCCGCTGCTCGGTTGGCGAAGTTTGCACCGCCTGGCTATCGGACGAGTCACCTGTGATGCTGCCTGCGGCCCAGACAGACGCGTTGGCGGCCCGCAAGTGCGTGATCACGCTCTGGTTGCATGCGTTGCTGCCACGCCCGAGCACCACGACCTCAACGCCCATGAGCCGGCGCGGGTTTAAGGGACCGGTTTCGCGTCGAACCGGTTGGGGCAGGGGTAACGACAGGCCGAGCGACTTCAGGGTGCTGCGCAGGGCGGGGTTTTTACCGAGCTCAAGAAGGAAATCCGTCATGGTCAGGTCTTCGGAAGGGTACCGGGAAGCGACAAAATCAGGCGCTCCGCTGTAACGTCAATTTCGCGGGCGCGCAACGCTGCTGCTTCGATGGTCAGCAACGCGTTCGTGCGGAGCCTGCCGTCACCGCAGGTGGGCCGCCTTGCCTCTCATCGCCGCGGCGAGAATGGACTCGCGCACAGGGGGCGCCGAAAACGCGTCGGGTTGCGAGCGCGTCAGAGTTCGCAAGCCTCTGTAATGACGAGGTTATCGAAGCGATGGTAATTGCTGTAATATCCGGTGACACCGGTAAATGCCAGCCAGCCCCCCTTGAAGACGAGGCCTTCGACTTCTTCTTCGGCG
>JAGWVZ010000723.1 GCA_018970625.1 Myxococcales bacterium
GGTTTCCGGACATCAGGTGTGAGCATGACGAATGATCGCCCTCGACGAGATCCTCGCGAGCAGGCCGCTGCGCCTCCTGTCCCGTCACCCGCAGATTCTCTGTTGGAGCAGTCTTCGAATGGCAGGACGTCGCTACCGAATCGCGCTTCAGACTCCGACGACGCAGGCCGCGTGCCATCTGCGTTTTCTGCTGTGCCCGTCGCGTCGGGTACCCGGGCCAGCATGGAAGGCGAGTGGCTGGCGGACGAACTCGTTCTGGAGAGCGACGAGTCTCCATCAGAGGGGCCATCGCAGGGCCAACCCGTCGCGGCGCCGCCGTCGAGCGAAACGTCATCGGAGCTTCAACCTGAAGATCGGGGGGTCGCGATCACGCTCCCTCCGGGCCTGGCAACCCTTATTCGGGGTGTTGCCAGAACCGGCTCCACGATGCGGCGGCCGGCCGCCGTGCCCCCACCCAGTGGAGCGGTCGCCGAGCCTGACGTTCCGCGTGCCGATTCCCGGTCGCAGCACGCGAGTACGCCTTCGAACGATCGCGCACAGGCCACGGGCCCATGGAACGCCGCGCCGTGGGGGCCCGGGGATGATGGGTTGCTGGAGCAGAGCGAGCTTCCGCTATCGCCCGACACGCTTCGACCCATAGATGACAGCGCGCCTGTGCACCCGACGAGACCGGCGCAGCCATCACATTCCGGCGCGCACGTCGTTGCCCGCTGGAGCGGCGATGCGTTTGGCGAACCCGCGCACGAGCCCGCCTATGGCATTCAGCCGGTGGATCCACCCATTCCGTTCAGGCAACCAGTGCCTGTGCGAGAGGTGTCAAAGGCATCGACCGGACGTTTTGAGCGCATTCCCCGGACCCCGACGCCGGTGGTGGTGCAACGCGAGGTGGCTCGCTCCGATACCGGCGATGCGCAGGTCGCGGGACCCGGGTGGGACCGTATTGGCGGACGCGACACCGCAGAAGAACAAATCGCCGCATCGAAGCGCATCACGACCGAGCGTGAAGTCACCTTCGCTGAGCTTGCGGCAATGCACGACGCAGGCATCGGGACGCGGCCCTCGGAGCCGAATGGTACCGACCAGTTCCCGTCGTCGCCGACGATGACCGAGCCCGAAGGACATGCGAAGGCCACGCAGAGCGTGCCTGCGGTAACCGAGCCCGAAGGACATGCGAAGGCCACGCAGAGCGTGCCTGCGGTAACCGAGCCTGAAATGAACGAGCCGGAGGCTCGCAAATGGATGCGGCTCGCCGACCTCGCGCGGCAGGCAGGGGAACCCGCGGCGACTGTTATGGACCTGCTCGAACGGTCGGTCCGCGCGTACCCCACCAGCGAGGCGCTGCAGCAAATAGAGGTCTATTATGCAGCGCACGAACCCGCAGCGCTCGCCAGACGGAACAACCTGGCCGGACTCGCTGAGGTGGCCGAACGACCGTATCAGCATGTCGTGGAGGTCGGGCGGCAGCTGTTGGAGCAGCATCCTCGCCAGGCCTGGTGCGCGCTCGCGCCACTTCTTACGGTACGGCAGGGCGAGGACGAGCTTCGCCTGCGGCTCCGCGAGCTGCGGCGTGACCACGAGCGCCCGCCACTCCTCGTCGCCGATGACGCCACGCGCCGCCGTCTATTCCCGCAGGGCACCCCCGGTCACGCCGTTGCGCTGCTCGACGCGCTTCGGTGTATCGAAGCCGAGGCCGTCATGGGGGCGCATTCGACGGCCGAACTGGATGCGCAGGAGACCTTCGAGGTCAGCCGTCATTCCCCCATCGGACGCACATTTGCCGCAATCGCGAAGGCCATGGGACTCCCGGGCGCGTCGCTGCATCGTGCGAACGTGCTGCCGGAACCCTGGATGGTCTGGTTCCGCGACCAAACCGTGGCCGTGGTGCTGCGCTCCGACATTCTTCAGACCATGGTGCGCGCCGAAATTGGATTCGTTCTCGTCTCGGCGCTCGAGCTGGCGCAACCGGGTGGCCGCGTGCTGGCGGCCACGACGAACGAGCGTCGCCGCTCCGTTGTCGCTGCGATTCGTCAGGGGCTCCATCTGCCCGCCGGAGCCCCGCATGACCCCGCGATTTGCTCCATCGTACAGGCACTCTCTGCCGAT
>JAGWVZ010000724.1 GCA_018970625.1 Myxococcales bacterium
TCCCCCTCCGATTTGGCCATCCCCGTGGTCGCATATTGTGTGTGTGTCTCACGGTAGAGCAGAAAGCGTGCCAAATGCTGATCGGGCTGAATTCGTTACAACGTGTCTCAGGTGAAACACAGGCTTCCGGTCTAAAGTTTCCCTAAACACCTGAATGCAATAAACAAAAATCGAACCCCGCCACGCGCGTAAAAAAGAGACAACCCTCGCTCCTCGATACCATCCCAGCAACGGGACACGCATCGTCATGCCCGGTGACAATTTTTGTCATCCGTGGGGAAATCTGGTCACTCCTTCTGCCGCCTCGCCTGCGCCCGAGCCTGCAGAGCGCGCCCCTTACGACGCAGCATCGGTTCGAGCGCAGACGCCATGCCGGGCGCCAGCCCCCCTACACGAGCCAACACGCCACGCGACAGCGGAAGGGTCACCTCCAGCGGCCGGTCGCGAAGCACCGGACCCAGCACGGACCTGCAGATGTCGTCGACCGTCAATGGCGCCGGACCCGAAAACACCAGCGCCGACTCTTCGTAGTCCACCTGAAGGTCCAGCATCGGGGTCTGCACCGCGTCCGGGCACACCACCGTCACCGCCACACCATGCGGCTTCAGCTCCGATGACACAGACAGCGAAAACCCGCGCACCGCGAACTTGGACGCGCAATACAGACTCAAACCCGGCACCGGAGCCAGACCCGCCAGGGACGCGATGTTGATGATGTGCCCGGAACGCTGACCGACCATCACGCGCGCCGCCGCACGGGTGCCATAAATCACACCCTTCGTATTGACGTCCAGATGAGCATCCACGGCTGATGGCTCGAAGACATCCACTCGACCCGGCAACAGATACCCTGCCACGTTGCACACAACGTCCAGCTGACCCCAGCGAGACGTCACCTCACCCACCGCCAGCTCCCAGTCTCCGGGCGAGCGCACATCGAGCTTCCGCACTTCCACCGTTGACGGCCACGAGTCTTCGTCGCGAGCGGTGATCAGCGACTCCAGCGTCAAACCCGTCGCCAGCACCCGATGACCTGCGCGAGCGAACGCCCCCACCAGCCCTCGTCCCATTCCGCTCGCGCAACCCGTGATCAACACATTCAACATGGCGGTCTCCTTGATTTCTCAGTAATGCCTGCACTCATACGCGCGCACAGTACGGCAGGGCGGCAGTACGCGCCAACCTAGCGCGAAGCAGCGTATACACGGCGCACGCGACCCGACAGCCGGGTCAGCAGCTCATACGGGATCGTGCCTGCCAACGTGGACAGCGCATGAAGATCGGGCTCGTTCGCACCGTATCCGAACACCACCACGTCGTCACCCGGTGCAACATCGGGCACGGCCGACACGTCGAGCATCGTCACATCCATGCACACATTACCCACCACCGCACAACGAACACCTCGAACCGTCATGTAGCCCCGATTCGACAACGCGCGCGGGTATCCGTCGTTATAACCAATCGCAACGACGGCAATACGAGCGTCGTTCTGTTCCACCACACCGGCGCGGCCATAGCCAATCGTCGTGCCAACAGGCAGCTCGCGCACTGAAATAACCCGCGTCAGCAGCCGGATCGTCGGTTGTTGAGCGTGCGTATCGCCCTCGGTTCCCCGACTGTAACCCAACAGCCCAATACCCGCCCGCACCATCGTGCCATGCCCCTCGGGAAACCGGCCTATGGCCGCACTGTTGCACGCATGAACCCAGCGCGGCCGAAACCCGTAAGCCGTCGTCTGCTCGTGCGCCTGCCGAAACTGCCGCAGTTGCAAACGAGTAAACTCATCGTGCCGAGCGTCTTCCGAACCCGCGAGATGCGTCATCAGACCGTCCACGACGAGTCCCGGCCAGCTCTTTACCGCAGCAAGCAAGCCCTCCAGCTCCGACAGCAACACCCCCGAGCGCCCCATCCCCGTATCCACTTTCAGGTGAACCGACAGCGTCGCCCGTTCGGCCTGCATCAGCCGGCCCAGCTCATGCGCCTGAGACACCGAGCCCACCTCGGCTGTGAGATGGTGTCGCAGCAGCCGAGGACCATCACCGGGCAGAACATTCTGCACGAGAATCGGAGACGTGATCCCCTTCTCGCGCAGACTGACC
>JAGWVZ010000725.1 GCA_018970625.1 Myxococcales bacterium
GTGTACGATGGTGCCGGTCTCGCGGTGGTCCCAGGTGTCGTCGAGGAGTTCGGGGTCGCGCGCGCCCAGCAGACGTTCCGAAAAATAGCGCCACGGACAGCCGGCCCAGCTCTGCAGCGACGAGATCGAGAATTGTTCCTGTTGTACGCGCACCCCCAGCTGCCCGGTGAACGGCGTGATGGTAGGCACGTGTTGCTGTGAGGTGGCGTGCACCCGCAGACGCAGGTTGTCGTTGGCGACCGGCCATCGCACACGGTGTTCCCAGACGGAGCAGGGCGTGACGTCGGCGGCGGGCGATAACTCGTTTAGCCCAATGCGGGTAACGTCCTGCGAAGCGCCCGGCAGGGACGCGACCCAGGGCCCAAGGGGCACGGCCGAGCCCGAGGCGTCGTGGATTCGCCACGAGAGCGCCTGGGCACGACCGGTGTGCAGCAGCAGGTTGAGGTCTCGCATGCGCTCGTGAAACTCGGCGACGGCGTCGTGCATGCCCGCCTGTGCCTCGAACCCGGACGTAAAGAGGCTGGTGGAGGTGGGAGCCGGTGGCCAGCTGTCGAGGCCGGTGAGCCAGCAGTCACGCTCTGTGGTGTCGTAGATGGTGCCCCATGGCACCACGTCGATGACCGGGCCCTGCGGTAATTTGGGGATGTCGTCGATCCACTGCGACGAATAGCCGATGCGGGCGCGCACGTCGTCGAGCAGGTACAGGTCTTCGGGTTTGAAGCTGGAGTTTTGCAACGTGGCGAGCTGTTCGCAGAAGGCGCGAAAGAACAGGTTCTCTTCGGCCGACGGAAACTTCGCGACGCGGTTTTTCTGCAGCCACTCCAGGAAGGTTTTGGGGGAGCGACACTCGCCGAGCTGATGGAGGCGCTCCGTGAGCCAGGCCGCTGCGCTTTCAATGCGCTGTTTTTCGAACGCGGTGCGTTGCTGGTCCTCGTCTTGCGCGTCGGCGTCTTCCGGGCTGGTGAGTTGTGACACGAGTCGAGAGGCCTGTGCCTGAATGCGCTTATGCCATTGATCGCGCGTGCCTCGACGGCGCCGCTGCCCAGCGAGGTTGGTTCGGGCGGCTTGCAGGGTGTCGGCCTGTTGCTCGTCGCGGATCGCGGCGCGGCTGAGCAGGGCGTCGGTGAGCTCGTCGAGGGTGATGTACGTCTGGGTGACGACGGCGAGGGCCGAGGCAAGCCAGGCCTCGACGGCGCCGCCGGCGCTGGCGAGGGGGAGCGAGGCGCGTACGGGTGCTCCGTGGGCCCGCAGGCGGTTGACCCAGCGGGCGACGTCCTGTGGGGCGCAAAAGACGGTGGCGTTTACCTGCCGGGCGATGATCGCGCGCGACATGAACGCGACCTCGGTTTCGGGGTTGGGGCACTCGACGCGCATCGCGGGCAGCTTCATGGCGCTGTCCGGGTCCACCTGCACGCCCATGTGCTGCTGCAGGGTGCGCACGGTGAGGCAGGGGGCGTCGTCGGCGGCGGTACGAAAGGGGGTGGCCGGTCGGGGTGGCGCGGCCGCGTGCAGGGCGGTGGCCAGCTGCACGATGGCGGTGTCGCGGGGCGTCGTGGGCGTGGCCTCTTTGTTGGTGCGGGCAAACCACAGGCGGCAGGCCTGCAGCAGGGCTCGTCGCACGGCGCTGTCGTCGCTGAACTTGTGCCAGGGATTGTCGGGGAGACCTTTCAGGGCGTCGCTGACCGCACGCAGGCGCCTTGATTCTGGCCAGTACGCCGGAAAAGGATCGGCGGCGGCGAGGCGTACGTCGGACTCGACCTCGACGCGCAGCCCGAGCGTGGCAACGCCCTGCTGTGCCAGCCGGGACGACACCCAGCGCACGGACGTGAAGTCGGGGACGAGCAGGCGGCGATGGCCGGCGTGTTGAGCGAGCCATTGTGTAAGTTGCGTCATATTGTGTGCCCTTTTGTTTCTTGCGCGGTCGGACTGATGCCTGAGGACGGCGGTGGATGCAAGGGGGCGTGGTGCGGGTGAGCGTTGGTGGGGCTGGGGCGGGTGCGCGCGTGTGAGCAGGCTACAGTGAGGTGTGCTAGTGCTTGACAGCGCGGCTTGAGGCGTGGCTTTGTCGCGGCGTTCGTTCTGGTCTGTTG
>JAGWVZ010000726.1 GCA_018970625.1 Myxococcales bacterium
GTGGAAAGGATCCCCGCAAGGTCTGGGCGCAGCTCGAAGAAACCCTCGGACTCCCCTTCTCGCTGCGGGAGCGCGCCCGGGAACTCTTGCGTAAGCCCATGTTCAAACAGGGCGATCCCGCAGAGCAGGTGCTCGATGTTGCCCGACAGACACAGGCGGAGCTTATCGCTGTTGCGCGATGCCGGCACACCACAGGAAACGAGCTCCGGCTGGGGCGCACCGCCTGGACCATCGCCTCGCACGCGCACTGCCATGTTCTTGTCGTCCCATCAGCCTCGGCTGAAGCAGCCTGAACGGACGCTGTGTACGAGCTTGATCGCCGACTCGTGACCCTGCTCGTGTTTCATCGCGACTCACTCAGCAGAAACCGGCACTTTCACGCGTTCGACGAACCCTCCATGCGCAGGGCTCGACGCATCGCCACCCACCTGCGCGCCATCCTGCGTCGGGTGCATCAGGACCCTCACCTGAGCGTGCATGTCTTTCCTGAAGGCCTGGGACAGGTGCGACTGGAGCTTCGCGCACCGCAGGCGGATCTCCTCCATAACGCCTGGCTCTCCGCCGACGAGTGGAACATTCTGCTCATGGCCCCCGCCATGGCTGCGCGAGCCGGACTGCCCGTCGTACCATTCCCCGACGACGAGAGTGACTAGCGGCAGACATCAATACGATTGCCAGCGCCATTGCACCCGGGTGTTCTCAACGCAATAGGCGTCAGCGCCGCACTCCGGAGCGGGCGCCGGGCAGTCAGAGTCGGCATCGCACGCCATCCGACAAACCCCTCGCTCAGCGTCGCAGCTCGGCCTGGAACCCGGGCAGCCGGCATCCAGCGCACACGGCAACTGACACAGGGAATCCACACATCGCTCCCCCACGCGGCAGTCGTCCATACTCAGGCATGTGGGCAGGCCAGGCACAGGCCGCACAATCTCAACCAGCAAAAGCCTGGGTGACACGCCCCGCGCATTGGCCTGCCCAATCTGGACAACCTCAAACCCGGACCGCTCCTGCACCACATGCTCGGGACGCGACGACGTGACCAGCGTCCCTACGGCGGCGCGGCCCAACGCAGCCAGCGCCCTGCCCGCCTGCAGCATCGACACCCAGGACTCCTCGCTCAACCCGTGGCCATCGAGCGGCGGCAAATGGGTGAAGAGCATGCCCGGCCCCGCCGTGGGCTCCAGCGACTCCAGCAGCTCAAACTGGCCATCCGTCAACCGACCTGACGCCGAGTCCATGAACAAGAGCCGCATCGTACCGATGCGTGCGTCGAAGTCTGTCTGCCCAAATGTATCCTGAAACGCCTCCCAGTCACCCGCGACTTCCGCACGGCCCGGAGTGATGCCGATCGTAAAGCCGCCGCCCTGCAAAATGGTCCTCAGGGCACTGGGCGAGCCGGCAGCCGACACCAGATTCCCCAGAAACACAACGTGTTCAGCTCCGCTGACCACAGCGGCTCGCACCGCTTCATCCAGGCGCTCACGATTATCCAGTCCCGCACCCAGAACCGCGATCCGGTACGTGTCCGTCAACGGCGACGGCGACGTGTCCAGCACCACCTCGGTGCAGGGCGGAACCCGAATCGATACCGTCAACCCGTCGGGGCTGCGCACCTCGGGCTCCAGCGGTGCCAGCATCACCTGCGGTTGCTCAGCGAACTCGCTGTCGATGCAACGCGTGTCGCGGCGACGGCCCGCGCTCAGGGCTCCAATGCGCACCGGAAGCTCCAGCGCGGGGTCCACATTTCGCAGGTTGACCCGCAACAGGCGACTCTCAAACTCCCCGTTGGCAAACGTCAGCACCGGAAACGGGGCCGATGCCCAGACGTTCACCTCCCAGGCACCGGTACCCAGCGTGGCCGACTCGATCACGCCCGGGCTCGTGGAGCTGACAAGGCGATTGTCGTTTCCGTAACTCAGACTACCAAGATTGCGCTGACGATCGAAACGGTTGTCGACGGAGTCGCCGCAGGCACTATAGAACGCTAGCGCAATCCCACAGAGGGCCAGCCGGCGCGGATTGCTACTCTGGGCGTCCCGGATATGTTGAAGATCGACCGCCATATTCTGCAGAGTCCGCTTCGGGTT
>JAGWVZ010000727.1 GCA_018970625.1 Myxococcales bacterium
GCGAACCCGGAGCCAGGTGCCGTTGGTAGAGCCGAGGTCGTGCAGGAAGCACTGTCCATCGGGGGCGCGCACGACACGGGCGTGAGCGGTGGACAGGAAGGGATCTGCGGAGAGACCGATGCTCGCACCTTCGCCGCCGATGGTGATTTCATCGTTCGACGAAATGGAGGACAGCCCTGCAAAGCCATCGCGCAGGATCTGCAGCAGACGGAACGAGCCGCGGCGCCGTGGGCTGGTGTAGAACAGGGTGCCATCGGCGGTGGCGAACCGGTCTTCGCCTTTCACGTCTTCCACACGGAAGTACTGGCTACCGACGCGCAGCCAGTCCCCGCTTGCGACGGCTCTGGGTTCGCGGATGCGCACATACACACCATTTGCGGAACCCTTGTCGACAATGACAAGCGTGGTACCGCGGTATTCAAACGCCGCGTGGATGGGGCTCAGCTCGTCGTCCTCGCCCAGGGGGATCTCGACCTCTCCGCGCCCAAGACGGTACGGCTGACCGGGAGTGAGCGAGAACTGGAGACCGAGGGGCGCCTTGCCAGCGAGAAGAGTGACAGATGCAGCTCCCTTCTGAAGCAGGGGAGAAAGGGGCTGGGTCTTGCGGGTTCCTGTGGACACGCGGCTTTCCTCCGTTCTGGACGCACGATGCTCTGCTGCGAGTCCCGCGCGACCGATGTGGTGATTGACGAGCGTTTGGTTTACCTTTCACAACGGAAAGGGTCAAGCGACGCTCTCACGGCAGCCGCTGACGTGCAACTTCCCGAACCATCACATCGATATCCGACGTCGCGAGGGCCGACAGCTCGGCCCTGATTTGTGGATCAGATGGCGACGATTCAGCCAGGAGAACCCGCAGAGCGCGGTCGAGAGTTGGCCAGGATTCGCGCAAGTCCGGCCAGACAGACTCGGGTGTCAGGTCAAACAGGGCGCGTGTTGCAACGTGTCGCACGTGGCGAGACACGTCGTCGTCCGAAAGCGCGCGCAGCGTGGTCAGTCCATCGTCGGAGCGAACCCCCACACGCCCCATGGCCTCTGCGGCAGCGGAGCGCACCTCCCACGACGGATGAAGAAGTGACTGACGTATGACCTCCGCTGTCTGGGGTGCCGTACCCGGTGGCAGCGCACGCAGAGCCGCGACCTGCACGACCGCCGATGGGTGCGCGACCGCGGTGACGACCATGTCGAGGACCTCGCCGTCCATCGGCTCGAGCCCCGCGAGCGCCCGAATGGCCGCAGCCGCCACATCGGTCTGTGGCGATTGCGCCAGAACGAGCAACGGACCACGGTTTGCAGCCAGCACCAAAGCCATCCCTTCAGAGAGGCGCCGTTGATCCTCGTTGGACAGCGCCGTAGCGAGTCTTGCCAGCGACGGTCGTCCCCGACGGTCCACCAGGTCCAGCAGGGCGTTCGCCTGCCGCTCCGGCGTACCCTGCAGGGCGGCGCGAAGGGCGGGCACAAACGTATCTTCAAGCAGGGGGTCCAGCTCGACCGCTGTGGGGATGGAGTTGATGACACGACTCACCATCCACCGCCCGACCGCACCCGAGTCCTGATCGTTTCGCAGCCATCCCTGCACGACCGGCTCGCTGTCGAGTGACTGTATCGCTTCCTGCAGCAGCCTGCGCTGCCCCTGCAGGACCAACGCGCGGGCGGCTGTAGCGCGCAGCTGGGCGCTACCGGCGTAGTAGGCCGCTCCCAGAATAGCCCGTTCGTCGGCCGATTCGGCCAGCAGACCCACCGCGATGGCTGCCGCATCGGCTGCTTCGGGTGAACCGTAGGCCACAAGGGTATACAGTTCGGGCAACACCTGCCGTACGCCATGCGTCGCGGCGAGCAAGGCGCCCATGGCCTGCATGTCTCCGGAGATGTCTCCAAGAAGGAATCGAATGGTCGCTTCGGTATCGGGCTGCGGGGCGATTCGCATGAGGCCAAAGGCTGCGAAGGCCCGATGTTGCACGTTGGCCGAAGCTCGTAATGCGAGGCGAGTCAGTGTTTCGGCAGCGTCCGTCGAACCCGTGCGACCCAGTGCCCAGACGAGGGCACCGCGCCATGCCGAGTCGCCCTCGACCACCCGCAGCAGAGGT
>JAGWVZ010000728.1 GCA_018970625.1 Myxococcales bacterium
ATGCCCTGTGCCACCACGTACAGGTACCCGTCGTGCATGAACATTTCGCCCGGCTCTGCTCGGCCATCGGTCTCGGTTCCCGGGTCGATCGGCGTGCGCAGCGAGGTCAGCTCCATGGACGAAGCGCCGAGCGTTACCTGCTGCAGCGCGCCCTCGTTGTACAGCGACACCCACGCGCGCCCGCTCTCGTCGCCCACGACCTGCCACGGGTTCGGGTTCGGCGTCGCCCCCTGAATTGCCACCTGCGCCAGCGTTTGCCATTGTCCGGGCTGCAACAGCTGCAGGGTGTTGCCACCAAACCCCTCGCGATTCACCACCACTACCTTACCACCCACCCGACTCACGGTCGCATCATGATGCGTCGCCGTCACATCAGTGAACACCTGCAGTGTGTCGGGGTCGAGCAGCGCCACCGCGCCCGAAGCGCCGTACTCCGAAGTCGTCATGACGATGCAGGCACCGGTTTCACCCAGATATTCGTCTGTACGTCCAGTTGAGTCCGGATCGCCCGGTTCCAGTCGGCAGCTGCACAGGAGCAGCAGCAGCAGGGGCAGGGCGGCGGTGGCACCAGGGCCGGCGCAACGTACGAACCTGGGCCGTTGCCTCATGTTGCGCCTCCCCAGGTCCACGCGAGCGAGAAGAACAGACTGCGACCCGCGATCGGATACCCCAGAAAATCCGACAGCGGCTGCGTACTGCTCTGGGTTGCCCCGCCGTTCGGCAGCTCCACCGTCCCCGTTCGGTTGTCGGTCACGTTGTACATCGACAGCTCGGCGCGCAGATTCCACGGCTTGTGCTCGACACTCAGCGAGGCGTCGTGCTCGACACGGTCCGGCAGCTGACGGGTGTTCGCGCGGTCCAGCCACACGGCGCTCGACCACGAGGTGCGCCACATGGCCGACACCGGCCCCAGGCCCGTGCGCACATGCCCGTTGGCGCGGGTCACCGGGCGCCAGGGCAGGCGATTGCCCGCAAGTGGGTCGTCGCTGCGGTCGATGGCGTCCATGAGCGAACCCGAGCCACCCACGCTGAACCACGGCGTCTGTACCGCCAGCGAGAGCTCCTGCCCGCGGATGTGCACCCGCTGCAGATTACGTGGAATGGCAACTCCGGCAGCGTTCGTTTCGAAGACAATAAAATCGTCGCCGTAACGTTCGTAGATCAACCACTCTGCGCTGGCCTGCACCGGCCGTTCTTCGCCGCGTGAACGCACCATCAGGGCAGCACCGGCCTCCCACGCGAAAATACGCTCGGGCTGCAACGCCGGGTTGCCAACGGTTGTTCCCCGGTTTCCAAAACGCTCGGTGAACCCCGGGCGGCGCCATCCGTAGTGAGCCGAGGCGGTAGGGCGCAGCGAGAGCTGGTCTCCCATGGCCAGCGCACCATCGAGCGCCAGCCAGGTCGAGGGTAGCGCGGTCTGCCGCGCGATGTCTGCGACAAGCTCGTCGGCACCGGCGGCATTTTCGAACGCCAAATCTACCCGTCCACCCGCACGTACATTCATACGCTCGTCTAACTGTCGAGAAAAAAGCTCGACACCGGTTCCCAGCACGTAACGGTCTGCACGATTTACCGGCGATTGTCCGATGCGCCAGAAAGGACGATACAGTTCCGATGATACATCGACGAGCGTAAGAATATCGGTACTGGTGTGCACCCGGAACGATGGGCGTACGCCCAACAACACGGAATGAACCGCGTCTTGGCTGTCCACCGGCAACAGCGCCAGCTCGGCCAGCGGGTCACGGAACCGCCACCACGCCAGATCCCAGGCGGCCAGCAGCGACAGGTCCAGACGGTCGTTCAGCAGGCGTTTTCGGCTCGCCTCGAGAGCCAGATGCGCGCGTGCCCGACGAGTCGACGCCTCACGCACGTCGGCGCTCGCAATGCCTGGCTCACCGGCCGCCCGGTAAGAGCTGAGCGTCGTGCCCGTGATGCGCCAGCGACCCAGACGCAGGCGATGGCTGCCCACCAGCGCTGCGTCTCGCGCGTGGTTGTTTGTTCGGAGCGCGTCGGGGGTGTCGTCGGTGGCGTCAAACGGCGTGCCGTTCGGGTCGTACCATTCGAATTGCCCTTCGGTGGTC
>JAGWVZ010000729.1 GCA_018970625.1 Myxococcales bacterium
GAGTGGTGGCATGGTCGCGCGATTATGGTCCTGCGCAACGACTACTCGTTGCAATTATTTAATGGTGATGTGGGCATTACGCTGGGCGAGGGGTCATCGGCGGTGGTGGTTTTTCATTCGGAGCAGGGTGGATTTCGTACGCTGGCTCCGGCGATGCTGCCCGAACACGAGACCGCGTTTGCGTTGACGGTGCACAAATCTCAGGGGTCAGAGTTTACACGCATTTTGCTGGTATTACCGCCAGGGGTGACGGAGTTGCTGACGCGTGAGCTGGTATACACGGCACTCACGCGGGCGAAGACCGGCGCGGCGATCTATGGTTCGCCAGAGTCGTTTGACGCAGCCTGTGCGCGCCGTGTGGCGCGTGCTTCGGGTGTACGGGAGCTGCTGGAGCGGTAGCGAGGTGGTCGGGGGCAAGGTCCAGACACTGGAAACTTGCCCGCGTGCGCGCCGAGTCGAAGCCTTGCGCACCGACCGACACTTGCCGAAACAGGAACGAGTTGAGCTGACGGATACGCCGCTGCGCGACCATTGGATACGACAGGTTGCACAGGTCGACCTTTATCTGTGGGCTTACGAACGGTCCACACGAGAATTCCTGGAGGTACAGCGCGCTGTTCAACAGCCCAATCCGCTTCGCACCCTCTACAGGGAAGAGATCCATGAGATCGTGCGTCGAGTCGTACGCGGACGGGGCCCGGACGAACTAAAGGTGATCGACGATTCTGTCGTCGAGCTCATCCCAGAAGCAGATCGCAGCGCGCTGCACGGGATTCTGATCGCCGAGATTCGGGGTCTGCACGAAGGCACGGTGTCGCGCTATCGCTTGACCCTGGGGGAGTGGCGGCGTTGGATTGCACGACGAATCAGTGTATGAAGTGACGCCTTTCCTGCTGCCCGGCACGCTCCCGAAATGCCATCCATTCGGGCACCGAAAATGAGACCACTGGCACTGGAAGTCTGCCCTTCGGAACCACTGCCAGAGCTATTCGAAAACATGAAACGTCGCCCCGACCTGCCGCCAACTCGCACGCTCAGGCCGGCAGCCTTCTGTCCTTGTATGGAATACGGCCCGCGTCCTGTAGCGCCGCAAAGAGCAGGGTGCCACCGACCACACCGACCGGAGCCATGATCAGACTCATGAAGGGGATGGCGAGCAGGGCGGTGGCGGCGAGACCGAAGCCGAGCATGGGGGCAGGCTGATTGCGTACCAGCGACACTTTCTCGCGCCAGGTGAAGCGTCGGCGGGCCTGTGGAAAGTCGGTGAGCTCCAGAGAGAGCATGGCTGCCGTGAGTGTTGCGCCTGCCAGCCAGGACGCCAGATTGCCGAGCACGGGCACGAGGTTGAGTGCGAGCGCAACGACGGAGAGCGGCAGGTAGATGGCAAGGTTGAGCAGCGAGTGTGCAACGCCCTGCAAAACATCGCCGATGAAGGAGGACCACGCGAACGGAGAATCGACGTGCCCCAGAATTTGCTCTTCGACGCGCTCCGAGAGGCGATCGTTGAACGGTGCGGCGGTGATCGACGACACAATGGCGCCTGTGGAGAGTGCGCCGAGCAGACAGGCGATGAGCAGAGCGAGCCAGATGACAGCGCGAATCCAGGACCAGAGTCCATCGGTTGCGGGTGGCAGCAAGCTCATGAGCCAGCCGTGCGTACGAAGCGAAGCCAGCACCAGGAGGCTTGTGACGACGAGGGCCGTGAGGATCGAGAAGAACGTGTACTTCCAGAGCGACGGTCGGGAGATGAGCCAGCGGGCACCCATAAGGAGGGCGAGTGCGCCTGTGCGGAGCTCCGACCTCCAGGATTGGCCAGGGAGAAACTGAACCGGGTTGGGTGAGGGCGACGGGTTCATGGCGCTGCGTTACCGGGTTGGGATGCGCAGGAAATACACAGGGATTTCGGCGTAAGTGCCGGACGCATACGGGCAATTTCTTGACAACGCCCGGGGTAAGGTCCTACCTCCGCGCATCGACTTTGACAACGCAGGATACACGCAGGAGCGTCTGGTATGGCGAGCTCAGGCCAGGATGATCTTCGGAAGGCGATCAAGCTTTTCAATCGTTGGCAGTTTCAGGAAGC
>JAGWVZ010000730.1 GCA_018970625.1 Myxococcales bacterium
TGTTGGAGGGCCGCCCTGCTCCTTCTGAATCTCAAATTCGGCTCCTGACAGATCGACCAGCTGTCCGCGAATGCGCTCCAGAATCGCGTTCGGGTTTTCGTGCAGCAGCTCGCGATCGACAAAGTCAATTGTAATGCGGCTCCGGTGCGGGGCTGTACCTCCCGCACCAAAATCCATCTGACCGCCGTTTCCGGCTCCAATATCGGCAACGAAGTTCAGAATATCCTGTTCCTGAGACAGGATCGACTCGACCATCCGCACGATGCGATCCGACGCTTCCACGTTGGACCCATCCGGCAGCGTGATGTTCACAAAAGCGCGCTCTGGCGTGGTCTCAGGAAAAAACTCAACCCCGGCGTTGTACTTGCCAAACGCTACGAGCGTGCCGGCAAACGCCAGGACAGCGAGAATCAACACAAGCCACCAGTGGCGAACGCCTGCCCGAAGCACAGCGCCGTAGCCCGCATACAGAAAATTCCGAGGGAGCGCGGCCAACTCAGCCTCGTCCGGATTCTCGATTCCCGTTGGCCGGGGCATCGCCATGAACAAGGAACAGAACACGGGGTTAATCACCAACGCCACGAATAACGACGAAAGCAGCACGATGATAATCGTCACCGGCATAAACGACATGAACTGGCCCATAATGCCGGGCCAGAAAGAGAGCGGAATGAACGCTGCAACGGTGGTGGCCGTCGATGAAATGACCGGCCAGGCGACCTCGGCGACGCCATCCATGGCGGCCTGCACGCGCGTCTTGCCCATGGCTGCATGCCGATACGTATTCTCGACCACCACAATGGCGTTATCGACCAGCATGCCGAGCGCAATGACCAGCGAAAACAGCACCACGATGTTGAGCGTATAGTCCATGGCATGCAGCACCACGAAGCTCAGCAGCATCGACATTGGAATCGCGAGCCCCACAAAGAGGGCATTGCGAAGGCCACCCATGAAGAACAACAGCACGAGCACAACCAGCACCAGTCCGGTGATGATATTGTTTTCCAGATCATCCAACTGCAGCCGAATCTCGTCTGACACATCCGCCAGTGTGGTGAACGTCAGCGTTTCGCCGTATTCCGCCCTGTAATCCTCCAGCATCACTTTGATTTCGTCGGTGATGCGAATGATGTTCTCGCCGCCGCTGCGCGTAATGGACAACGAAACAGACGGCGTCTCGTTAATGCGCGAAAAGGTGGCCTCTTCTTCATAGCCGTCGACGACCTGCGCCACGTCACGCACGTAGATGGGGTCGCCATCCTCGGTGCGAATCACCAGGTTCTCAATGTCCGAAGGGCTCTCGAACTCACCCGGCACGCGAACCAGGTATTTCAGGTCGCCGAGATCAACCGAACCGCCGGGCATGTTGATGTTCTCACCCTGAATGGTGCCCAGCAACTCGAGAATCGTGACCCGGTAGAACTCGAGCAGCTCGGGGTTGGCTTCCACGGTGATCTCACGCTCGATACCGCCGACGAGCGTCACCTCCAGCACGCCGGGAATGCCCTCAATTTCGTCCTGCAGGTCTTCGGCCACCTCTTTCAGGGCCAGCAGTCCAACGTCGCCCGAGATATTGACGACGATCACCGGAAACTCGCTAAACGAGATCTCGGTGATGATAGGGTCTTCTGCGTCCGGCGGGAGCTCTGGCGCGGCTGCGTCAACCCGCTCCCGAATTTTTTGCAGGGCGTCGTCAATGTTCACTTCGGGGGTGAACTCGATCGAGATGATGCTCGCGCCTTCTGCCGAGGTCGACGTGATGTTGTCGACATCCTTCAGCGTCTCGAGCTCGTCTTCGAGCGGATTGGTGACGAGTGTCTCAATGTCGGCAGGCGACACGCCAATGTACGGGGTGGTCACCAACACGACGGGGATCGTGATGTCCGGTGCGGCTTCTCGCGGCATGGCCTGATACGCCTGCCAGCCCTGAATGACGAGCAGGAGCATGAACACGAGGATCGTGGTCGAGTGCTTGATGCTCCAGTTTGAAATCACCATGACGTTGCTCCGGTGGCACCGTCGCCGAAAGGGGCGATGAATCGATCAGTGAAAATGGGCAGGGCTGCGGTCAGTCTCGGC
>JAGWVZ010000731.1 GCA_018970625.1 Myxococcales bacterium
GCAGAGATCAGAAGCGAGGACTCCAGGCCTGCGCTGCGGAAGGCCAGTTGCATGGCGTGTCCCACGCGGCGAGCGATCTGAGGTCCGTGGCACATGGCGAAAATCGACGGGCCCGAACCGCTGATCGAGCTCGCCAGAGCGCCTGCACGTTCGGCGGCCTGCATGACCTCGATGGCACCGGGAATCAGCGCCGCACGGGCGGGTGTGACGACGTCATCGACCACGCAACCGGCCAGCAATCCCAGGTCACCTGCGTAGCAGGCCGTGACGAGCGTCGCGATGTTGGCGCTGTTACGCACCATCGCCGGAATCGTAATGTGTCTCGGCAGGGCCTCACGCGCCAGGCGCGTGGACAACTCGAAGTCCGGCGTCACGACGGTCATCAGCAAGCCTTCGGGCACCGGCAGGCGCTGAATATCCAGCGGGTCAACCGAGCGCACCAGAATCAGGCCACCGAGCACAGCGGGCGCGACATTATCGGCGTGGCGACCGGCCACGGCTGTCTCGGCTTCCACGCAGGCCTCGACCAGCTGAATGCGACGCAACGGGCTGCCCAGCAGGATATTGGTGGCAACCGCCGCGGCCGCCGCGCTGGCAGCCGACGAACCAAGGCCCGAGCCAATGGGCATGCCCTTGTGAATCCGAAGGCCAATGCCGGCTCTGACTCCCGCCCTGCGAAGCGTCTCGATGGCTGCAATGCCGGCGGTATTCTGTTGCGCGTCGAGCGGAAGTCGCCCGTCGTCACCAGTCACTTCCAGAATGACGACCTCGTCGCCGTCGACCCGTTCGGCCACCACGGTGTCGCCTTTGCCCTGCAACGCCAGACCCAGCACGTCGAACCCCGGTCCCACGTTGGCGACCGTCGCCGGGGCGAACACCCGCGCGCTCTGCCGTGGCGAAGGGCTGGGTGCGCGGTGAACCGCGGGCATGCCGGTGGGTGCTGTACCCACGCCCAGAGCGAATCGTCGGTGCAGAATGTGCAGAGATTCGACGGTGTCCGACTCCAGCACGGCGACCGTGATATTGAGCTCCGACGAGCCCTGCGCGATCGCGAGGACATTCACGCCGGCGTCGCCGAGCGCCGAAAACATGCGTCCGGCAATACCCGGGCTGTGCGCCATGCCAATGCCGATCACGGCGACCAGCGACACATCGGGCTGAATGGTGACCTCTTCGACATCGCCGTGCGAGATCTCCATGCGGAAGGTTCGTTTCAGGGCGACCTCGGCGCGTTTGGCGTCGGGTCCTGCCACGGCCACGCAGATGGACGCCTGCGAGCTGGCCTGGCTGATCATGGTGGGGATAATGCCTTCGGCCGACAGCGTCTCAAACAGGCGGGACGAGATTTGCGGACGGCCCGCAATGCCGCGCCCTTCGACGGCGATGAGCGTTTGCCCGCGCACGGCGCTGACGATTTTCGCCGGCAGGTCGCCGGGGCTAAGCCGGGCGTCAATGCGGGTGCACAGGCCCGTAGTGTCGCGGAAGCCGCGCACTTCGACCGGTATCTCAAGTCGTTTCAATGGGTTGAGTGAACGCGGGTGCAGCACGTCGTGGGCGTAGAAGCTCAGTTCAGACGCTTCGCGGTAGTTGAGTTGCTCCAGCGGCCGTGCGTCGCTGACAATGGCCGGGTCGGCCGAAAAGAGCCCGGGCACGGTATTCCAGAGCACCACGCGGTCGGCAGAGAGCGCACCGGCGATGAACGTGGCGGTGTAGTCGGCACCACCGGTACCCAGCCAGACTGGCGTGGAGTCGGGAGCCATACCCACGGCGCCGGGTACGACAAAGCGCTGACCGCTGCTTACACCATCGAGCAGATACCGGCGCACGCTGCGCTGCGCCAGGCCGGCCAGAGGCTCGGCCTGAAGCGCTGACGCATCGGTCTCGAGGAAGTTCTCGGGCTCGGCAAGTTGCCACTCGGGCCGCGCAATCGCGCGCAGCATCAGGCGGGCATTCAGTCGGGCCGCCGTCGTGCGAACGCGGGCTCGTGTGCGCTCCGAGACCTCTGCAAGCGTGGCGCAGGCCGAGAGCGTTGTGCTGATGAGGGTGACGTCGTGCTCCAGCGCGGACGGCAGCGGCTGGTC
>JAGWVZ010000732.1 GCA_018970625.1 Myxococcales bacterium
AATTCCGGGATTGCTGGTCCGAATGGGGAAAGCCGCACGGAACCTGTGCTTTTTCAGGTTATCGACAAAAATTGCACGCGCTGATTTGACGCATCCAAGGCTGTGCCTATGATTCGCCCTGTCAACGGAACCGGATAAAAATCGGTTCCGGACTCTGGATGGTTACTCTTGTGCAATGAACAGACAATGCACCAGATTTAATTCAGTGGTTTTTAAACGTTAGAGCTGTATTTCGGAATCAGCCGAAATGCTCCATCAATGGGACGGGGTCCTTACGTAATTCCTTCTTCACGAGGTATATCCATGTTTGCATCACGCTATGAAATCGACCGCATGACGCCTTCCTTTCACCTGATTCGCAGGCCCTTCGACCCTCCGTTTGCACGACTTTTCGATGACGTCTTCGGGCAACCCCTGACGGTCGCGCCTTCGGCAAAGGCGATTCCTCTGGAATTCAGCCTGCACGAGACGGACGACGCGCTCGTCTTCCGGGCCAATCTTCCGGGCGTACACGCGGAGCAGCTCGAGCTGACCGTGCACGACAACACACTCCGTCTGACACTTCGTCGAGAGGTGTCGATTCCCGAAGGTTTCACCGCGCAACATCGCGAGCGTGTACGCTTCGACGTCCAGCGCACCATCTCCCTGCCTTATCGGGTGGATGCAGACCGCACGCTGGCCGAGCTCCGCGACGGGCGACTGACGGTTACGATGGCGCGCATGCAGAAGGACGTACCGCGCCAGATCACTGTGAACGGCTAATGGACGTACAACCACGTAGCCCCCAGTCCACCACACCATGGACTCACCTCTCCTGCGAGAGCCAACCCCGCAGCGACTAACCACTCAGGAGTTTACCATGTCCACCGACCTTAGATCTGCACCCGAACACGCTGCTGCGACCCCGCCGGTCGATTCTACCGTCGCGGAACGCAGGCTTCGTACGGTCTCGCCAGCCGTTGACCTACTCGAAAACCCAGCCGGATTCCGGATTATCGCCGACGTTCCGGGCGTCGCGCCGAGTGCTCTCGAACTCGAGGTCGAGGAGGGTCGATTGACGTTCACGGCGAGGCCGTCCGTGCTGCCCTCGGGCAAGCTTCTGGCCGGCACCTCCGACGCGGTGGTGTATCGACGTACGTTCTCGCTACCACGCACGGTGGATCTCGCCAGGGTGACAGCCCAGCTTCACGGGGGCGTGCTCACCATCGATCTACCCAGGCTGGAGTCCGTCCAACCGCGCAAGATCACGGTCGCGAGCGCCTGAAGCAGTGCACCCCATAGCGGAGGTCAAAAACGACGAAAGGCTTCACGCTGCGGCCCGAACGGGTTCGCGGCGAAAGCCCTTCCAGCTCTGCGACAGGCCGGCGGTGCGACACCAGCGACCTTGCCCGTTCCGGCGCTTAACCGAGAACGTCGTTGAGCGACAGGTTCTCGTCACGAAGGAACTGGGTCAGTCCCTTCTTCGCGATGGTGCGCAGCGCGCGAGCCGAGATGTGAAGACGAACGAAGCGGTTGCCCTCTTCGTACCACACACGCTTCCACTGCAGGTTGGGCAGCTGCACCTTGCGGGTGCGAATGTGAGAGTGCGAGACCTGCATCGCCATGTTGCGACGCTTTCCGGTGAGGGAACACTTACGCATGGAATTACCTGAAGGAGCGGCCGCAAAGGGCATGCGGTAGAACGACAGTCTATCCCGGGGCCCAACCGAGGGGCCACGCAGGGAGGCGACGGCATAACCCATCGCATCACGTTCGGTCAAGTCTCCATCTCACAATACCGACCGCCATCGTCACGACACAAAAGATCATCCTCTCCGAAGCCAGACTTGCCGCCCGGGTACAGATCCTGAATAGACACATGTTTGCGAGCTCCGTGTGCAGGCGCCATCTCCACCGTAAGCGACCGCTGAATCAGGCGCTGGCGCGCGACGGTGTGCAGCCGCGCGCTGCGTGCACGTTTCGTACACGCCGAAGCCCCAGGGCAATCGAGTTCTACGTGGCCTCCACCGGGACGCCAGACAGCACACGCAGCAGATAGTCGCGGTTCCGCCCCGCCTTCTTCCTCTTGTTGGCGACCCCAA
>JAGWVZ010000733.1 GCA_018970625.1 Myxococcales bacterium
CGTAGAAATATCCGCCGTCAAACGCACCGCCAGGAGTGCCGCGTCGAGCGCCACAGATCACGTCGCCATCCACCACGCCCTGTCGTACCAGTGCATCCACCTTGGCAAGATGGTTGGCCGAGATCAGGGAGCCCATGCCCGTCTCGTAGCTCATGGGGTCGCCCATCCGCAGCGAGCGAGCGCCCTCGGCCAGCCGGTGGACGAACTCGTCGAAGCGACTTCGATGCACCAGAACGCGCTCTGAACACAGGCAGACCTGTCCACAGTTCGAAAACACGCTGCGCAGGTTGCCGGCTACCGCGACATCCATATCGGCGTCTTCGAATATTACGGAGGCGTTCTTACCACCGAGTTCGAATGACACCGGTCGCACATGCGGTGCGCAGCGGGCCATAATGGCGCTGCCGGTGCGGCTCTCACCGGTGAAGGTAACAGCATTGACAGCCGGGTGAGACACAAGGGCCTCTCCGGCCGCATCGGCGCCGAAGCCATGGACGAGGTTAAACACGCCGGGAGGCAGCCCCACTTCGTGAAACACTTCAGCAAGTAGCGTCGCCGTTGCCGGTGTCTCTTCGGACGGTTTGACGACCACCGTGTTGCCAAGGGCGAGCGCGGGCCCCAATTTCCAGGTGAGCAACAGCAGCGGAAGATTCCAGGGGCACACGACGGCAACCACCCCGACGGGCTGCCGAAGGGCGTACTGAATCGCGCCCTGCCCATCCGGTGTGTCTGTCACCCACGACTGGGTTCCGCTGACCCGGACGAGATCAGCAAAAAAGCGCAAATTTGCCGCGCCGCGAGGGATATCCACCTGACTGGCGAATGCGATCGGTTTTCCGGTATCGCGGACCTCGGCTTCAATGAACTCGGCTGCGCGGGCGTCAATGCGGTCGGCCGCCTGGCGAAGGAGGCGGACCCGTTGTTCGACGGGCAATCGTGACCACGGTCCTTGCAAGGCGTTCCGGGCGGCCGTGACAGCACGGTCCACCTCATCGTCCTGACAGAGCGAGGCGGTTTCGTAGACGCGGCCTCGTGCCGGTTCATACACGGGAAACGTGCGTTCGGTCTGTACAAACTGGCCATCGATGTAGGCGCGAAACATGAACGGACCTCGCACGGTAGAGGTTGCGTCGCTCAGACCTAGCCCAAGCGAACGGGTGAGACAACGACAGTGATCGCGGCCCCGAGCATACAGCTCCGAGGGCAGGGCGGAGCGGCTGCGCGATGGGACAAAAACGAAAAAACCCCGCATAGGCGCGGGGTTCATCGACGGGGGAGCGGTGTCGCTTAGAAGCTGTTGAAGACGACGCTCAGCTCAGCCTGGAAGCGGGCGGTCTCGGACAGGCTGTCCAGCTCGTTACGGCTGCCGAAGTACTCGAAGAGCGGTCCGTTGAGCTCGATGTGAGCGGCAGCGCTCTCCTCGTCCCAGCCCGAGCAGGTGTAGTCATCCTGACCTGCTGCGCGAATGGGGGAGTCGTAGGGGCTGGTGCGGAACGACTGGAAGTACTCGCACGCGAACAGCTCGTCGTCGGTTTCGTCACCATTGCAGTTCTCGGTGAGGGAATCCCAGGCGAAGTAGTAGCCGCACGCGAAGTCGGCCGCTTCCTCGAAGGTGAGTCCGCACTCGACCTGCAGGTCCGCAGGGGAGTTGAGGAAGGTGAAGACGCACGAGGTGTCCAGACGACGACGGAAGTCGTAAAGGCGCTGCACCATGTCGCGGCCGGGGTAGGTGTTGCCGGACGAGCGGTCATCGGGGTTGAAGTTGCTGGGCTGGATGGCAGCGAAGACAACGCCGTTGCGGTCTTCGTAGGCGAAGACTTCGGAGTTGGAATCCACGGAGAGCTCGGGGAGCTCGCCACGTGTGCCGAGGTAGATGGCAGAGCGGTCCAGCCAGTCCTTGTCGAGCGTGGCCTGGAAGAAGGCCGCCGCGTACTGTGCCGAGAAGAGCTGGATGTTGAAGTCTCCGCGGCCGAAGCCTGCGCGATAGGGGTTCAGGATGGTGCCGCCACGGGTGTCGCAGACATCGACCGGGTCTTCGATCGAAGAGCGGATCACTTCGATGCTCTGCACATCAAGGCC
>JAGWVZ010000734.1 GCA_018970625.1 Myxococcales bacterium
TGCGACGGCTGAGTTCGCACCCATGAGACAGCCCAGAAGCGTCGCGAGTGACGCGACACGAGAACGATGAAAGGAACGAGAAGAAAGTGCCATGTGGTCACTCCGATGAAGAGAATTTCACAGTCGATCCGGAATGTGCCTGATATACCTACCGGAGTCTGCGCTCAAGTGCGGTGAATGGCAGATCGTCACTGACCGAAAACTTGATCCATCCATGGTGTCGCGATACGGTCGATCAGACGCTAGAGCCTTTGTGGTGCCAATGGTTGCGGCCCTTGATTTGAGGCAACGAATGAAAAGGGAATTCCTGAACAAATTGGGTCGTCGGTCGATGTTGGCCGCGGTTGGTGTGAGCGCCCTCTCCGGCGTGTCCTTCACGGGCTGCGGTGGCGAGGATGCCGCTACGTTCGAACTCGTGGTGATATCGGATAGTGCCTCATTGACGGCGGATGGAACCGACTCGGCGGTGATCACGGTATCGGTGCTGGACGAGTCGTTCAACCCGCCAGCGCAGGGCACGACGGTGACGCTGCAGGGGCTTAGCTCGACGGGAGCGCTCACGGGCAACGTAAACGACACGGGGCAGGCGGTGGCGCAGGCGCCCACTGACCAACTTGGGTTTTCCCAGTTTTCGTTCCAATGCACGGAAGCCGGTCAGGTGGTGCTGCTTGCGCGCTACGGCGATGCCCGCAAGCAGCTGCTGCTCACCTGCGGTGAACCACCCTCTGGCGACTGGTCGCTCGCGGTGACGGCAGAACCGCGTCGTATCGGTACCCAGTCTGCGTCCACCGTGACGGTCACGGCCACGCAGGGAGACGGTTCTCCCGTGCCAACGGATACCCCGATCGTCATGGAAGTGACCGCCGGCGACATGGCGTTCAGCCGTGGCGGCACCACCTTGAACCGTGAAGCCGATGCTGCGGGTCGTACTTCGGCCACGGTGGCTTCGGGAACGCTGGAAGGCACCGCGACTGTATGCGCCTCCTTTGCGGATGCGCGCTTCGGCAATACACCTGCCTGTGTCGGCATCGTGGTCAGCGACCGCGAAGTAACGGACGCCACCTGTATTGGTACGCTGTCGAGTGCCCGGTCTCCCGCCGATGGCATCAGCGTGACGGTGGTGACCTACACCGTCGCCGACAGTAACGGAAATCCCATCCCCAACTCCACGGTTGTCACCGAGGTGTCCGCAGGACTCTTTGTGACTGCGCCCAACGGCGGTTCGCCCATCGGAACCGAGCAGACGCTGACCACAGACAGCAACGGCGATGCGGTCGCCTATCTGCGTTCCCCTGATGTTGGAGGTTCGGCCGAGATCTCTGGCGCCGCCACCATCATCGAGGACGGTGTTGCACGCGACCTGAGCTGCTCGTTCGACAACAACCTGGTTTATTTCGGCGCTCCCTCGTGCCGGTTTGGTGGCATGGAGCCTGCTATCATCGGCGTCACCAACTCCGGTATCGAAGAGTCGGGGACCGTCACCTTCTGCTTTGAGTCGTCGCGAGGTGTTCCGGTCGAACCAAACACACGCGTCGAGTTTGAGTTTGGTCTGAAGGTGACGGGGCTGGAAGCCAACGCGCAAAGCTCACTCACGGATCAGTCGGGCTGTGCTTCGATCGAGGTGACCGCCGGACAACAGGCGGGCCTGTTTGAAGTGCGGGCGACCGTGCCCTTCGGCACCAGCGAAAGCACCTGTACCTCGACTCCTCTGCCGATTCGTCACGGGCGCCCCACCGCTACCGGCTGGAACTTCCAGTGCGAGACATCGAACGTTGGCGCGCTGACCAACTCGTCGGGTGACGAGATCTTCTCGGACTGTGCTGTCCAGTGTCAGGGTTACCTGCGCGACCGATTCGGCAATCCCGTCAATAGCCCCGATACGCTGGTCTATTTCGCATCCGAGCAAGGCACGATCCAGTCCCCGGTCTCTCCGGATGCAAACGGGCGGTTTGTGACAAGCTATAATCCGAACGGCAACCGCCCACGCAATGTGGAGCCGATTGCCGGTGAACCTTCGCTCGTCGATACCATCACCGGCGATGTCATCAACCCTCGGGACATGTTCGTAAC
>JAGWVZ010000735.1 GCA_018970625.1 Myxococcales bacterium
AGTCGTTCTATCGGGCGTTTGAACCCGCTGGCGTGGCACTTCCAGACTGGCAAATCTTTCAGCGGATCTCGCGGGCTGCGGGCCTGGCGATCAAGGTAGATACCCTTACGGCCATTCAGGCTGACCTCTACGCAGCTGCGGGCGAATAAGCCCCGGTTTTCTGGAGAACTCTCCCCATGCTGCTCGACCTGTTCGTCATTCTCCTGAAAATCGCCGGCGTCGTGCTCGGCTTCGCCTTCCCGCTGGGCGCCGCGCTCACGCTCTTTGGCGACAGAAAGCAATCGGCGCTGGTGCAAAACCGGGTTGGACCCAACCGGGCGCGGCTACCCTTCATCCCCGCGGCGCTGCTGGGCATCCCGCACCTGATCGCCGACAGCATCAAGATGATCTTCAAGGAAGACATCATCCCTGAAAAGGCGAACCACTTCTGGCACACCATCGCGCCGGCGCTCAGTGTATTTCCTGCCATCGCCCTGTGGGCGGTGATCCCCTTCATGGATCAGTTCTGTCTGGGAACTTCCGCACCCGCGCTCGTCGATGGTACCTTCCGCGATGTTTGCACCGGTGAGACGCGCAACTGGTTCTCGATTGCCAACCTGGATGTAGGTCTCCTCTACGTCTTCGCGATCTCGTCTATCTCGGTGTACGGCGCGGCCATCGCTGGTTGGGCGTCGAACAACAAGTACTCACTTCTGGGAGGCCTGCGCAGCAGTGCCCAGATGATCTCGTATGAAGTCTCGATGGCCTTGTCGATCATGGGCCTGCTCATCGTGTACGGCACCTTGAATCTCAACGAGATGGCAGCTCTTCAGGGACACCTCCTGTTCGGCTGGCTACCCATGTGGGGCATCGTCGTACAGCCGCTCTCGTTCTTCCTGTTCTTTGTCATCATGATGGCAGAGACCAAGCGCGCTCCGTTTAACGCACCCGAAGGCGAGTCCGAGATTGTGGCGGGCTACTTCACCGAGTTCAGCTCCATGAAGTTTGGCGTCATCCAGCTGTCCGAGTACATCGCGACGGTGTTTGTGGGAGCGCTGGTCAGCACGTTGTTTCTGGGTGGATGGCAGGTTCCATGGCTGTACGCCGATGGCTTCCACTTTGGTACGGAAGCCGCCGAACCGGCGCTCGCCCTGCCTTACTGGCTGGTCGTGATGCTGCGCATCGGAGCCTTCTCGCTGAAGACGCTCCTGCTGGTGTGGTTGCAGTTTATGCTCCGCTGGACGCTGCCTTCGTTCCGTTACGACCAGATCATGACGCTCGGCTGGAAAATCCTCCTCCCGCTGTCTTTGTTGAACCTGTTCGTGACGGCGTTTGTCGTCACGGTTCTTCTCTGAACGACTTTTTCCGAACACGGAGCCCCTCCCATGGCCGTTCAGGTTCGTCAGGCTGTCCGCCCGGAACGCAATTCCTGGGTGAACTCGTATCTTCCCGAAGTGGCGCGCGGTCTGGCGGTGACGTCCAGACAGTTCTTTCGCAATCTGTTTGGAGGGCAGGACGTAGCCACCATTCAATACCCTGAGGTAAAGCGCGCCTACCCCGCTCGTTATCGGGGATTGCACCGCCTGACCTATCGCGATGACGGGCAGGTACGTTGTGTGGCCTGTATGTGTTGCTCCACGGTTTGTCCGGCGCAGTGCATCCACATCACGCCAGCCGAGCATGATGACCCGGGCATCGAGAAATATCCGGCTTCGTTCGTTATCGATGAGCTTCGCTGCATCGTGTGCGGACTGTGTGTCGAGGCCTGCCCGTGTGACGCGATCCGGATGGACTCCGGTATTCATGCGCACCCCTTCTATGAGCGCGACCGGGCGTTTCTGAACAAAGACTACCTGATGGATCTCGGCTGCCCGTCGACGGCTCGTCAGGGCGGAATCCACAAGGGTTCCGCAGACAAACAGCACTGAGCCACATGCATTCATCGGTGCCGTCGGACGCTTCTGAGGGCTCCCCGCGACTCGGCCGCTGGGTCGCGTTGTTCTTTGTGGTGGTCACCTGTGCGATGTGTGGATGGGGAATCTGGGTGGTTCGGTGGGATGCAACCCGGATGCCGTCTGCAGAGGTGTTCGC
>JAGWVZ010000736.1 GCA_018970625.1 Myxococcales bacterium
TGCAGGTCGAGACGACCGCCCTGCAATTCCAGATGTCGACGTGCGAGGGGCAACCCGAGACCACTGCCCTTCTCCCGCGTCGTGAAAAATGGCCGGAACGCATCCTGAATCTGCTCCTGCGTCATGCCGGGCCCCTGATCCTGTATCAGAATCTGAACCCTGCCATCGTGCGCGGTCACCTGAACCCGAACGGTATCTCCGGAAGGCGACGCCTGCACGGCGTTCTGCAGCACGTTGTGAATGGCTCCACGTGTCATGCCGTGGTCAACGGCTGCGTGGGTATGGGGTTCACAATCGACCTGAATCGTGACCTCCCGGGCGGCAGCGGCCATGCAGACGGCATCCACTACCTCGTTCAGCAAGGCCGCGACGGGAAGATCGGCGATCGTGACCTCTGGACGTCGGGCCCACGCCAGAAAGTCATTCACGACGCGTTCCAGGTGGTCCAGCTCTCGCCGCACCCTCGAAAGGTGGGACTCTGCGGCTGTCCGGTCTTCGAGATCTTCCGAGAGCAGGCCCACAAAGAGTCGCATTCCACCCAGCGGATTTCGGATTTCGTGGGCGACTCCTGCGACCATCATTTGCTGATCTTCGTCGCGCTGCTGCAGCCTGCGCCGCATGACCTCAATCGTGGAAGAGAGCTGCTGCGACTCCCGGATATCGCCTCTTTCCGGGACCTCGGTGGAGAAATCACCCTGGCCAATACGTTGAACGTCCTGAGCGAGGGCTTCAAACGGAGCCGCGACGCGACGGGTCTGCCAGAGAGTAACTGCGCCCATGACGGAGATAGCCAGCAACGCCAGGACAGTCAGGGCGGCGTTTATGCGACCGAGCTGCGCCAGAAAGGAGGCGTCTCCGTCCACACAGACGGCGGCGATGACCTCGCCATCCAACTCCACAGGCGCGTAGCCGCGCAGGACAGGCTCCTGATTCTCGTTGTAGAACAGTACGCTGGTTCTGGCTCGTTCGCCAGCGAAGATACGGGCGATCTCGATGCGATCGACCTGAAGATCGTACGCGGTCACAAACGGCAAGGCGCCCGCTGTGTCGGCGAGCACTTGCAAGTCACCATTGATGAGTCGAATCTGACGCACTCCCGTCTCGGCCGCGACGGCGGCGAGCTGTTCGTCGAAGTTGGCGCGTGTACGCTCTGAGTCAGGCGCGAGTCGAGCAAGGCGCCCGGCGGCGGATGTATGGGTCAGGGGCGCAGCGGTCGCCGCAGCGACCGCCGACAACCGCGTGAAGAGGCTCTCGCGCAGCGTGTTCCGGGTCACCCACGAGGCCAGAATTCCAAAGGCGCAAAGGGTGACCGCGAGCGTCAAAAGATTGGCCGTCAGCAGTCGGGCCCGAAGCGAGCGACGGGCCTGCGCCCTCACCCGGCGACTCGCTGCGACCCCGTGGAGGCACGCTGCAGCTCGCACTCGACGACCACGATGGTGTCTCCGCGTCCGACCGCTACACACCGGGCCATGAAGTCATCCCAGGTAACCCCTGTAGGCTGGACCTGCGCGATCCAGTGCGCCCTGAGCTGACGCAGCGCATCCATCCGGTCCTTGCCGCTGAATCGCATCTGAACAAGCTTTGACATAGACACCTCTACCGGACACAACGTCCACCAAGGAGAGGATGTCTGCAACCGCACGAGGCGGCTACGTGGAAGTAGGAGCCGCGGTCGCGTCAGGTCACAGACCCAAAGACAATAAAGCGTGCTGCACGGGCCCGTTTACCGGGCAAACTACTGTCCACAATGAACACCTGCGGGTTTGTGCGAGCTCGGTGCGTAGTGCTCTCAACCCGTGAAGAGCGCACCGTACGGATGCTCGCGATAACGCGAGCGGCCGCCACTCTACACAGTTATCCGGTTGGGTCAACCCTGTGTCTGACGACCTGAAAAGATTCCCCACGATCCAGCCAGAGCCTTGACCGAGGGCGAGCGGTTGACTGCATGCGTGTTTCTTTTTGTCGCACAACGCTATGCTCTGGCTCGCCGTTCTGGTCTTCCTTTCTTCGGAGCGAATCGTGGTCCATTCTTCACGGCACCCGTTTGCAGGTTCGGGGCGCT
>JAGWVZ010000737.1 GCA_018970625.1 Myxococcales bacterium
TCAGGAGAGCTGCGGGGACACGTGTTGTCTTGCCTGCTCCAGGTTCTGCCTGCAGGACGAGGTTCGCACCACCCTCGAGTGATGCCAAAATCTCGGGCAGCGCGGCATCAATCGGGAGCGGAGTCAGCGCCATCTCAAACCGGAGTTCACTTGGTCAGTTAATGGCGGACGGAGGTTGAGTCGCGTTGAATTTTTGCTGAATCTGCAGACCCCGCGGCGAGCTTTTCGCAATCTTTTCTGGATTGCACGGCAGCATAGAGGGCGACTTTGGCCTGATCCAGCATCGCCTCACGCTTGGCCATCTCGGGAGACAATCCCTTCTCCTTGACCAACTCGCCCACGAGCCGCTTTTCGGCTTCAGAGAGGTACTTTTGACAAATGCCAGCGTCCGAACCCGAAACCTGCAGGCGAACGTTTCCGCCCTCGGAAAGAGTTCGGGCGTAGTTGTAGAGAAGTTTTGCAGAACTGCATACGTCTGCGCGCGCAAACCCTACTGAGAACACGAATGCCACAGCGACCAGGACCCCAACCCTGATGATTCGTTTTTGCACTGGATCTACCTCTCCTCTATTTGAATGATACTTCATGCCATGGTTACTCGAGCCAAACCTTGACCGTGCGCTCGGGTTCTTGGAGCAAAAAAATGTCCTGTGCGATGAGAGTCTCTCGCCGCGCTAAATCAGCCTGGATGCTATCGATCGGGATTCCTTCTTGACGGATCTTGCCCACCACATCGTCCGGTATCAGATCGATTAGCCAGCGAGCGCTTCGAGCGGGTAAGGAGACATCGACCGTCGTCTCCCCACCCCGGAGGACCGCGACACGAAGTGCGTTAGCTTCGGCTCCAGGAGCTTGCGGAGCTTTTGAGAACAGGCCTCTTACCCAGGTGTACGGACATCCCGCCATAAGATCAGTGTAGCCCGACTCAAGGCAGGGCATCAAACTCGCTGATCCGCACTGATGGGGATGAGGATTAAAATCTTTCCGTCAAAAAACAACCGCCGCCCAGGGAGCCCCTGAGCGGCGGTCATAACTTCGATTCAGATGTCGTTCAAAGAGCCGATCAGGCGGTCTGCGGACGGCTATTGGCAGCCTTGGCGGCTGCGGCCGACTCCTGCACCGTCATCGTGCTGATGCGCATTCCGTAGAACGAACGCCAGACGAAGAACAGACCTACCGCGAAGAGCGTTCCGCCGAGGGCGAAAGCAACTTCGTGAGAGGCCTTGTGCGCGATCTCAACAGCGAGGAGGCCGAAGAGAGTCGTGAACTTGATGATCGGATTGAGTGCCACCGAGGAGGTGTCCTTGAAGGGGTCGCCGACGGTGTCGCCGACCACGGTAGCCGCATGGAGGGGCGAGCCCTTTTCGCGGAGATCCACTTCAACGACCTTCTTGGCGTTGTCCCAAGCGCCACCCGCGTTCGCCATGAACATGGCCTGGAACAGGCCAAACACAGCGATGGACACGAGGTAGCTCGCAAAGAACGTTGCATCAAAGCAAGCGAACGCCAGGGTGAACGTAAAGATCACGCCGAAGATGTTGATCATGCCCATCTGCGCGTACTGCGTGCAGATCTTCACGACTTCGGTCGAATCCTTCACGGAGGCCTTGGTGGTTCCTTCGAGGCGGATGTTCTTCTTGATGTATTCGACTGCGCGGTAAGCGCCGGTCGACACAGCCTGAGTCGAAGCACCCGAGAACCAATAGATCACAGCTCCGCCGGTGATGAGACCGAGCAGAACGCGAGGATCCATCAGGTCGAGTTTGAGGTTCATCAGCAGGATGATCGAGAAGATCATCGTCGTCGCGCCGATGACGGCGGTGCCGATGAGGACAGGCTTGGCGGTAGCCTTAAAGGTATTACCCGCCGAGTCGTTCTCTTCGAGGTACAGCTTGCCCTGCTCGAAATCCGGCTCGAAACCGAACTGTGACTTGATCTCCTGCTTGATGCCGGGGATCTGCTCGATCAGAGAGAGCTCGAACACGGACTGTGCGTTGTCCGTGACCGGGCCGTAGCTGTCCACGGCGATCGTCACCGGGCCCATGCCCAGGAAGCCGA
>JAGWVZ010000738.1 GCA_018970625.1 Myxococcales bacterium
CCGGTGGCCAACGCCAGCGGGACGAGCACGATCACGGTGACGTTGACCGACGGCGGCGGTTTGGCGGCGACGCAGAGCTTCGTGCTGACGGTGACTGCGGTGAACGACGTACCGACGATCAGCGCAATTTCGGATCAGACCACACTGGAGGACACGGCGACGGGGGGGATTCCATTCACGGTGGGCGACGTGGAGACGGCCGTGGAATTGCTGACGGTGACCGCGACATCGTCGGACTTGGGCGTGGTGTCTGCTGACGGTATTGCTCTGGTCGGCAGTGGAGCTAATCGGACGATTACTCTGACGCCGGTCGCCGACGCGATGGGGGCAACCGCGATCACTGTGACCGTCGCCGACGGAACAGGCGGAACAACGACTCTATCTTTTGAGGTGATGGTGACGGCAGTCGGTGAGTTGTTGGTGAATGGACAGTTTGCCTTGTTGGACTTGGAGGACCCCCTCAAGCCTTTGGCTTGGAAGTCCACCCAGGGCTGGGTGGCCTTCACTGGCGATTATCGGAGTCCGCCTTACGATTCTCCTGCGGTTGTAAGCAATGGAGCGAGGGACAAGTTGCTTGCCTTCGGATGGTCTCCGAACGTCGTTGTTTCTCAGACCGTTTCATTACTGCCCGGAATGATTGAGGGATTGGGATCGTTCAAATTGGCCTATCGAGTTGTGCGAAACCAGCAGCCAGGGATGTACTGGGTATTGGCCGAGTTCATGAACGACTCTGGATCGGTGCTGGCCACCCTGCGCAGGCCGGTGTCCGGTACCGAGGAGGCTCCATCTGCATGGCAGACGTGCTCGTTGAGTCTGAGCCGGAGTGCCGCAGCCGCCTTTGATCAGATCACCCAAGTGCATGTCTCCCTGTTTGGTGTGACCACCGGACGCTGGGGTGGGCACTATGGGCCCCTGTTCGACTACGTGAGTTTGGTGGCAGTGCCGGATACGAATAACGCACCGACCGACATAGCCCTGTCTGCAACCAGTCTGGCGGAAAACAACGCGGCGAACGCGACGGTGGGAACACTGAGTGCGAGCGATCCCGATGCCGGTGCAATATACGCATTCACCCTAGTGAATGGTAGCGGGGACACGGACAATGCAGCATTCAACGTGAGTGGGAACGCCCTGAGGTTGACCGACAGCGCGGACTTCGAAACCAAGGGCAGCTACAGCGTGCGGATCCGTGCGACGGACGATGGGAGTCTGACCTTTGAGAAGGCCTTTCTCATCACGGTGACCGACGTGAACGAGGCGCCGACGGATATTGCGTTGTCAGCGAGCAGCCTGGCGGAGAACAACGCGGCGAATGCGACGGTTGGGACGTTGAGCGCGACCGATCCGGACATTCAGGAAACGCACATCTTCACGTTGGTCAGTGGCACCGGGGATACGGACAATGCAGCGTTTGCGGTCAGCGGGAGCAGCCTGCTGCTAACGGGTAGCGCTAATTTTGAGGCCAAGAGCAGCTACAGCGTGCGAGTTCGTGCGACGGACAAAGGCGGCCTGATCTTCGAGAAGTCACTGGTGATCACCGTGACCGACATGAACGAGGGGCCGACGGACATTGGGTTGTCGGCGAGCACCGTGGCGGAGAACAACGCGGCGAATGCGATCGTGGGGACGTTGAGCGCGAGCGACGTGGATGCCGGGTCGACGCACACCTTCACGTTGGTCAGTGGCAACGGGGATACGGACAACGCGGCGTTCAACTTGAGCGGGAACGCCCTGAGGTTGACGGGCAGCGCGGACTTCGAAACCAAGGGCAGCTACAGCGTGCGGGTCCGTGCGACAGACAACGGTAGTCTGACTTTTGAGAAGACCTTTGTCATCACGGTGACCGACATGAACGAGGCGCCGACGATCGGCGCGATTTCGAATCAGACCACGCTGGAGGACACAGCGACGGGTGCCATTGGGTTCACGGTGGGCGACGCGGAGACGGCGGTGGGCTCGCTGATAGTGACGGCGACGTCGTCGAACCTGGGCGTGGTGGCAGCGGGCGGCATCGCCCTGGGCGGCAGTGGAGCCAACCGGACGATCACGCTGAC
>JAGWVZ010000051.1 GCA_018970625.1 Myxococcales bacterium
CCAGTCGCAGGCGACCCTTTCTGGCCCGGTCAATGATGCGCGGAAACAGGTGGTTGTCGCCGGGACCCCAAATCAGATGTGGACGCAAGGCCACGGTGCTGAGAAAAGGCGAATTTGCCGCCAGCACTTCACGCTCAGCCATGGCCTTGGTTTCGGGATAAGCGGTCTCGAAATGGTCGGGATATGGCAGCGATTCATCGGCGCCAGCGACATCGCCACCGGCGTGAATAACGCTCGGCGTCGAGGTGTGGACAAGGCGAGAAATACCAAGATGCTGACAGGCTTTGAGGACGTTGCGGGTGCCTTCCACGTTAGAGGCAAAATAATCCTGATAATTGCCCCAGACGCCTGCCTTTGCCGCGACATGAATGACGGCGTCGCAGCCGGCAGCGGCCCGCATGACCGCGTCATCGTTGGCGAGTGTGCCCTGATGTTGTTCCACGCCCAGCGCTTCAAGTGAATCATAATGATTACGCTGAATGGATACGACTGAATCGCCGCGCTCCACCAGCATGCGCGTAATGGCAAAACCCAGAAAACCGCCGGCGCCGGTGACCAGAACCTTCATATCCGAACCTCGTGAAGTGTCTGCGAAGCGGCCCAGACCGTCAGTTTTTCGCGGCCAATCTTGGCGTTATGACGAATATCGACCGGGAACGCAGGGTGCACCAGCCAGTGAGCGATGTGGCGAGTGTGCGGATATCGCGCCGCGAGGGCTGCCAGCTCGCGAAACAGGGCGGTGGTATCTGTGCCCCTGGCGTCTGATTCGAGCTCCACACACACCACCGGGATGATGGCACCGGCGGCGTTCTTCACCCCCACGAGCGCCGAACGAAACACTGCGGGGTGCGTATCAAAGATGGCTTCGACGGGGCAGCTGAACATGGGCTCTCCCGACGGCAGCACCACCCGATGGGATTTACGGCCACAGAACCAGACGCGACCCTGTTCGTCGAGATAACCGACGTCGCCCATGCGGTGCCGAATGGAACCGTCGGCGTTGTGTATTTTCGCGAGTTTTGTGGACGTTTCGCGCTGGAAATACGACCGGGTAACCACCTCGCCCTGCACAACAATTTCGCCGATTTCGCCCTGCGGAACGAGGAGGTCGTCGGACCATTGCCCGATGGGCTCGTCGGTAATGCGGATAATTTTCAGGTCGATCTTCGGTACCGGAAAACCCACGCAGACGCCTTTTCCATTGTCGGTCATGGCGCGGGTTTCACCGAGCACTTCACGATGTGAGATGCTGGCTACAGGCAGGGATTCTGTTGCACCGTAGGGTGTATAAATGCGGGCGTCTTCGGGGAGCATGGCCGCCATTCGCTGCAATACCACCGAAGGCACCGGCGCGCCCGCCGAAATAACACGGCGAATCGTGCTGAACGAGGTGCCCGTGCTTTCGCCCCAGCGCGACACCGTATTGAGCAGCGCAGGTGAGCCAAACATATTGGTAATACCGAAGTCGTCTATGGCTTCGGCAATTTTCCGGGGGTCGACCTGCGCAGGTTTGGTAAAATCCATATCCGGAACGACCGTGGTCATGCCGAGCGCGGGGTCGAAGAGTGCAAAGAGGGGGAACGTGGGCAGGTCAATTTCGCCGGGGCGAATATCGTACATGTCGCGAATGGCGTTGACCTGCGAGACGAAATTACCGTGCGTATAGGTGACCCCTTTGGGGATACCGGTGCTGCCGCTGGTAAATAGAATAGCGGCCATTTCGTCGCGTGTGGTGGGTGCCATGCGCCAGTCTGGTTTCTGAACACCGAGCGCCTTGACGTCTTCGAGGGTGTGTCCACCCCAGAATAGTTTGCGCCCTACGGTGACGTGCCTGCGCAGGGATTTTCGGGCCCAACCGAGGATGACTCGCGCGGCGTGGGCGCGGGGAATGCCGATGAAGGCTTCGGGTTCGGCCTCGGCGAGGCAGACACCGAGGTTCCTGATGCCAATGCCGGGATCAACCATGACCGGGATGGCGCCGGCCTTGAAGATGGCAAAGGTCAGGGCAAAGAACTCGAGGCTGGGCTTGACCATGAGCACGGTACGCGTGCCGCGGGTGACGCCAATCTGTTCGAGGCCGGCGGCGATGAGGTCGCTGTGCCGGTTGAGCTGGGCGTAGGTATAGTGCGAGTAGAGCACCCGGCCGGCGGCATTTCGACCTTCCGGATAATAGATGGCGGGCGCATGCGGGCGCTCGGTGGCCATGAGCGGCAGAAACGCCGCGATGTTGACGACCTGCGTATCCGTGAGCGTGGCCATGTTGTCGTCACCGGGAGTGGGCGTGTTTCAGGTGGCGGCGATACTGACAGGGTGGCGCGCCAGAAAGTCGTCGATGAGCGGCAGCAGCTCGACCTTTGCGTCTTCGAGAATATAATGGCCACATTTTTCGTAGCGGTGAACCTCGGCCTCGGGGAGTAATTCGAGCCAGCGGTTCAGGAAATGTTTGTCGAAGACAAAGTCTTTCATTCCCCAGCCAATAAAGGTGGGGATATTTCGGAAACGCGAGAGTTTTGATTCCACGTCGGTAATGACGTCGTAATTACGGTCACCCGGGCGAAGTGGAATATCCTGCACGAAGCGCAAGGTTGCGATGCGGTTTTCGACGGAGTTATATGGGGCGGTATAGGCTTTCTGCAGCTCGGGGCTCATGCGCTCGCGGGTGCAACCCACCCAGGCAGCGCCGCGCGAGAACGCGTTGAAGCGGCTGACGAGAACGGCGCCCAGCGCGGTATCCCGTGCGAGCCAGAGCTGCCAGGGAAATGACTTGGTTGCCGGTAGATGAAACGCGGCGGTATTCAGAATGACGAGTCGTTTGATGCGATGCGGATTCTGGACGGCCCAGTTCATGCCGATCATGCCGCCCCAGTCGTGTACGACGAGGGTGATGTTGTCGCCGAGATTCAATTGCGAGAGCAGGTTGTCGAGGTCGGCTACGCGCTGCGTAAAGGTGTAGTCGTACGCGTCGTCGCCGGGCTTGTCGCTGAGGCCGCAACCGATGTGATCGGGCACAATGCACCGATATCGGTCGCGCAGCCTGAGTACGAGATCGCGGTAGTAGAACGACCACGAAGGGTTACCGTGCACCATGACGACCGGGTCGCCCTGCCCTTCGTCGAGGTAGTGCATCTGGTGCGCCCCAACCGAGGCAACTTTGCCCTGAAAGGGATAGAGTGAAGCCGAAATTCCGATGGCGCTTGCGCTGAGGGTCATGGAAAGGCCTGAAGCGAATGAAGGGCGAAGTTGGCGCTCATGTGTGGCGCCTTGAACCGGAGATGACGGACACGGTACGGCAGCCGCGACTTACCAGACGATTTCGGCCATGGCGCAGTTCAGCCCGCTGCCGATACCCATCATGGCCACGCGCTTGCCGGGCGCGAGGCGACCTTCTTCGAGCGCTTTGGACAGCACAATGGCGACCGACGCCGGACCGACATTACCGAACTCGGGGTAGATGCGGAGCGCCTTGTCGAGGTCGAGCTCCAGCAGGTTACCGAGTTGTTCGGTGTGCACCTTGCTGACCTGATGCAGACAGAGCACGTCGAGGCTCCCGGGGGTCCAGGCAAGCTCGGCTTTCGCTTTTTCCCAGGTCTGGTGCGCCAGACCGAGGCCAGCAAAGAGCAGCTGTTTGGTGTCGGTCTCCATGTGATCGACCTGCCCACGGCACAGGTGATGATATTCGGTGGCCGCGAGCGCAACCGAGCCGACGAGCGCGTGGGAACCTTCGTTGGTATCGCGGCGCCCCAGCAGCATGGCAGCCGCGCCAGAGCCGAGCGTGAGGGTGGCGAACTGGTTGCGGAACGACTTGTGGTCGGTCTCTGGGCGCAGCAGTCGCTCGATGGTTTTGTCGACAGCGAAACGGCTGCCTTCGCCGTCCACGATCAGGCCGTATTCGATTTGCCCGCGCTCGATCATGTTGCCGATGATCTCCATGGCGTTCATGAAGCCAAGACAGGCGTTGCCGAGGTCAAAGTTCTGGCAGGTGGTGGGCAGCCCCATTTTGGCGTGCACGATGCTGGCCGTCGACGGCTCGATGTAGTCGCGACAGACCGAGGTGTTGATGACGATGCCGATGCGTGTGGGGTCGATACCTGCGCGCTGCACGGCCATGGTACCGGCCTGAGCGGCGACCGTGCTGGGCTGCACGCCTTCGTCCCACCAGCGCCGAGCGACGATCCCTGACAGGTTTTCGAGCAGCCCGGGTTGCACCTCGAGTCGCTGCAACACCGGTGCAAGCCGGTCCTCGAGCAGCGCAGAGGGAATACGGAGGGGTGCGTCGACGTGTGCGACGCTCACAACAGCAACATTATCGAAACGCATGCGGGGTTCCTCGGTCCGGTATCAGGCGGGGCCGGGGAATGGGGCCGCGCCACGCGCGCCGGGCCTCTATCATGCGAATCTGAAGTCGTCAGCCTGAATGAGCAGGGGCGACTCCATACAGAGAGCGTACACTCCCTTGAGACGGTTTGGCGTGGGTGAATGCGTACCGCCGCCCTGCCCTGCCCTTACCAGTCGCGGGGATTGCGCACGATGTCGAGGAGGTCGGCTTCGCGCGAGCCGGGTTCGACCTGATGGTCGTAGACCCATGAGACCATGTTGGGGAGTGACATGAGGATGGACTCGATGCGCCCGCCGGTCTTGAGTCCGAAGAGGGTTCCCCGGTCGTGCACGAGGTTGAACTCGACGTAGCGTCCACGGCGCACCAGCTGCCACTCGCGCTCGCGATCGGTGAATTCCGTGTGCTGTCGGCGTTCGGCGATGGGCAGATAGGCCTTCAGAAAGGCGTGACCGGCGTCCTGAACGAAGGCGAAGGTTTTTTCGGTGTCGCCCATGAAGTGGTCGAAGAAGATGCCGCCTACGCCGCGAGCCTCGTTGCGGTGCGAGAGCCAGAAGTAGGCGTCGCAGGCTTTTTTGAGTTCCGCGAAGTTGGCGATTTCAGGATGCTTTTCGCAGGCTTCACGGTGGACCGCGTGAAAGTGGTGTGCGTCTTCGGGATACAGGTAGTACGGCGTGAGGTCGGCACCACCACCAAACCAGCCTGATGATCCGCGCGAGAGGCGGCGGTAGTTGGCATGAACGGTGGGGACATGGGGGTTGCGCGGGTGCAGGACGAGCGACACGCCCGTCGCGACAAAGTCGAGGCCATCACCCGGGAACTGCTGCGCGTACGCTTCGCTGAACCGGCCGTGCACGTAAGAGAACGCGACGCCGGCCTTTTCAAACACCCTGCCACCTTGCATGACGCGGGTGCTGCCGTGCCCACCGAGGATGGGGCCGTTGGCTTCGGATTCGTCGCGGGTCCAGTTGTCGATGCGGAACTTCGCGTCGCCGTCGAGCGCTTCGAGGCCGTCGCAGATCTCTTGTTGAAGGCGCTGAAAGAACGCCGCGGCACGGTCGACGATGGGGGAGTTCAGCGGGTCGCCGGGGGGCGTGGAGGAAGGCACAAGGGGCATGGCAACCGAAAATCTGCAGGGGCGATATTGACAGGTTGCGGCGATAGCACGACAAGCGGGGTCGGCCAAGCAGACGGAGGAACGGAATGTCGCAGCAGAACTGGGGTCCCGGGCAGGGACAGCAAGCCCCGCAGAACAACTGGAATCAGGCACCGCCACCAGCGGGTCAGGCCGCGGGTGGACAGTCGTGGGGCCAGGCGCCGCAGGGAGCCCATCAGGGCGGTGGTTCTGCACAAGGGTGGGGTCAGGCAGCGCCCCCGGCTTCCGACGCGTCGTCGTTCGGTCAGACAGCGAATAACAGTGGCGGCTGGAACGGGAATCCTGCGGCTCAGTCGGGTTCCGGGTATGGCTCGCCTGCTGGGTCGTCCGAGATCAAGAAGCTCGAGAGTGATGCCAATATGTGGCTGATTGTCGTGCTGGCGGGTTTCTTTTTCGGCTTTGGCTGGGCGACCGGACCTGCCGGTTGGTACTTTGGCAGTGAGATGCGTAAAAAGTATCGTTCCATGGGCATGGAACCTGCCGGTAACGCTAATTTGACCTACTTTGGCGGGATTGTGTCCACGGTGCTGTACTATGGCACAATTCTTCTGACGGTCGCGTTGCTGGTGATTATTCCCCTGTTCTTTGTGGGAGCGGTCGTCACGGGCGCTGCGTTGCAGTAGTCGCCATCGCGGCGTTGCAGGGCGAAGATTCGCATGGTCGGGGCGAAGGGTGGCCGGCGCTGAGAGGCATCAGTAGCCGGCGACGGATGCGCCATTTAGCGCTCGTTGCGCACCCACTCTCTGATGCGGGCCATGGTGCGAGGCGAGCTGGCGACCAGCTGGTGCACCAGCAGAGGTAGCTCGGCATGACGCCCGCTGCGCAGGGCTTGCAGGTCGTCGAACTCCTCGCCGACACCGGCGGCGCTGGCCACCGAGACCAGACCGTCCGTGCGAAGGCGTGAGGGCTGGGCGCCGACGTCGGGCCACAGGGAACCAGCGACTGTGTACACGCGCACGTGCGCGGGCGGCGGCAGCGGTCGTCGATGGTTCAGCATGAAGCGGTCGTGATCGTGCGCGGCGCTCTCGGACTCTTCCCGGGTCATGTAACCAAAGCGAACGTCGCGCATGCCATCGCTGCGTGCGGCGACGACCGAGAGGATCGATCGGAAGGGCATGCCGGTGATGACGGAGACCATTTCGGCAGCTGCGGTGACGACCTCGAACTTCATTCCGACCTTTGCGCCGCCGCGTCGAATGACGCGCCGGAACATTCCAGCGGCAGTTTTGGGGGCTTCCTCGGCCGTACTCAGCAGATATTCGAAGGCGTGTCCCAGACGCTCCAGATCGGCGCCATGGTTAGGCGTGGCGAGAAGAAAGAGGCGGTCGATGTGGTTGAGGGCCGAGTGATTGCGGCGCCGCAGGTGCTCGACGGCGCTGCGGCTGACCAGTCCGCCCATCGAGTGGCCGATGATGCGAATGCGGCCCAGGCGCGGACCGAAGGTGTCGTAGAGCTCCACAATGCGGTCGGCGAGCAGCGCGCCATTCTTCCAGATGTGCTGTCCGGAGTTGTAGCGCACCATGACGGGGGCCCAACCCAGATACTTGCGGATCTGGTCGGGGAAAGGACTGCTGCCGAGGGTCCAGTTCTGCTCGTCGACAAGCAGCCCGTGTACGAGGAGCGCGATATCGATCGGTCGGGATTTGCCGAAGACGGGTGCGAGCGGAGCAAGCACCTGTTCGGCGTCAAGGTCCTGAAATTCGGACCGAAACGCCATTTGGGGGATATGGGGCGACCATGGCCCGTCGCGGTGTCCAAAGAGACCGCCGATGGTGGCCTGAGCGAGCGACCAGGCGCTGGCGCGCATCTGGCGGTGAAGGGCGAGGTCACGTCCGGCCTGAACCAGCAACGGCCCAATGAGGGTGTCGCCGTCATGGGGTCGGGGCTCGACAAGGAGAGGGTCGTGTAGCTGCAAGGGAGTCTCAGAGCTCAACAATCGAGGCGGCGACGAACCCGACATCAATCCGAAGGAAGTAGCTATCGTTGGTGCCGTCGCCATCGAGGTCGTGGTCGATGGGGGTGTCGTTGCAGTCGAGGATATCGGAGAGATGCCAGATGCCGTCGGCGGGGTTGGGGAATGCCGGGTTGGTGCAGAGCAGTGCGCGGAAAGCGGCAAAAGTATCGACGTCGTTGATGGGTCGCGCTTCGGCCTCGGCGCGCGTCAGGTAGCCAACGACGCTACCGTCACCGCCGAGCCCGGATTCATCGAGGACGATACGGAAACGTACCTGTTCGGCGTTGAACCCAATGCTGGCGGCGATGGGGTCACCAATGCCGAGATCGATGATGACGTTGGCGGTAAGGTCGTAGAGAAACTCGTCGGAGATCCAGGCGCGGGGGTCGGGGGTGCCTTCACCGGTCTCATCCGGTCGGAATACAATCTCGTTTCGCGCGAAGAACTGCCACGCCACCGTAACGGGTTCTCCGGACTCGTCGATTACGTCGGCAGCGCCGTATTCGGCGGTCACCGCCGCGCTGTCGTCACCGTCGGCGGGCGCAATCAGCAGAAAGCGCGCACCAAAAGCCAGAGATTTCAGAAGGTTAAAGATGTTTGTCAGCTCTTCAGGCTCGGTTACCGTGAAGTCCTCGGCGTCTTCGACGACGTTGCGACGCTCGATAGGAATCCGGCAGGTGCCAGCGATGCAAGAATAGGGGAGATCGCAGAGCCCGGGGTCTGTGGTGCAATCGACCAGCGGCGGGGTCGTGGGGACGTCGGGTTCAACGTCTTCCGTATCGAGGTCGCCAGCGTCTGCGGTGGAGCCATCGGTGGCGTCGGTCTCACTGGTGGTGTCCGACTCATCGACGGGGTCGGCGTCGGAGGCAGCGTCATCGCCGATGTCGTTGGGCAGGGCGTCGGGCGCCACGTCGGGGGTTCCGCTATCTGGCGTCTGCGAATCGGGCAGGTCGGCATCGGGAGCGACAGCGCTTCCGTCAGCGTCGGCGACGTCGGGAAGTGCACCCGTGTCAGCCGTGTCGGTGGGCGTCGTGGGGTCGTCGGAGCAGGCGACAAGGGCCAGCACGACGAGGCTTGCCATGGAGCTGAAACGGAGCTGTCGCATTGGCATCACGAGGTCAGGAGTACACATGGGTTACGCGTTGCGTCACATTCGTAGCGCAGCGCGCGAACGTCGGCAAGGCAGCAGGCTACGTGCCGGTTGTTCGAGTGCGACACCGCGACAGGTTTGCGGGCCTGACACCGGCGTCGATGGCCGAGGGCGGCGCAAACGTGCGGAAGAGAGCGCCGGGGCGGGCGATGGCATGAGGGACTGTGCAACAACGGAAGGCGTGCCACGCCCTGAAAACGAACGTGTGGGAGCTCAGGATCGCGCCCACCACAGGCGCCAACGCATGCCCCACGCGGTGGAAAACCCGGTGTGGACGGAGTCAACGCGGCCATCGGGGGTGATGAAATAGTCGGTGGGGAACACCTCGATGCGCCAGGCTCGAAGGGTTTCCGGGTCGCCAAGCAGCACATTCCACTCGATGTCGTGTTGCTGCATGTAACTTCGCAGGGCGGCAATGTTACTGGCGTCGGAGTCATCGACGACGGTGAGCAGAACAGGCTGCTGACCTTCCAGCGCGCGATGCACGGCGTTTACCATGCCGATTTCGGTTTCGCAAACGCCGCACCACGTCGCCCAGAAGTGAACCAGAACAGGCCGACCAGCGAAGTCGTCGAGGCGCACGAGCCGGTCGGGTTCCCCGTCGTGACCCAGTTGCAGAAGCTGCAAATCAGGGGCTTCACTTCCGCCGGGAACCAGCGACTGTGCGCGCCATAACTGGACCGCATAGACCACCGTCACGACAATCACGATGTCGATGAGGATGGAGCGAATACGGCGCCACCAGCTGCGGGTGGTGGCGTTTGTCGCGCCGGGGCCGGTTGGATCGGGAGTTGGTTCAGACATGGGGGAACCGCTGTCGGAGGCAAGCCAGAAGGCTCATGAAATCAAACACATGCACAACCCGTATTGCATCGGGTCGGCCATTACCGGAGCCGGGTAACAAGGAACCGTCTGAGCGTGGACCAGCCGTTGGGGAACCCGGGCAGCCTGTCACGCAATGTTCAGGGAGAAGACGTTACGAATATGATTGCGTGGCACGCTTTGCGTGGGGCCGTGTCTCGTATACATAGTGGCGTCTGTGTCCAGCGTCGATGTCCGAACCAGACACCTGGCGCCCTGTATGCCCTGGTCAGCCGGCACCCGTCTTACGAGAAGACTCTATGATGCATCGCGTATCCCATGTCGCCCTTCCTGTCGTGTTGGCTGTGTGGCTTGCGGCCTGCGGTTCCTCTCCTCCGTCAGGGAGCGAATCAGAGATTCCGTGCACGATAAACGACGATTGTCCGACGGGTCAGGTGTGTGTGGATGGTATCTGCGCGCAGTCGGTCGATACGGGAGTCGCGGACACCACCGACACGACTTCCATCGTGCCGGACGTGACGGCGCCCGACGTGGAGGCGGATACGGATACGGACGCCGACACCAGTGATGTGTTGACGCCGGAGCCGGGCGAGACGGGGTCACCGTGCGAAACGGACGTCGACTGCGATTCGGGGTACTGCATCAACACAGCGGATGGCTCGTTGTGCACGGAGCTGTGCGGCGGCGATTGCCCCTTCGACTGGGAGTGTCAGCTGCTGACCAACTCGTCGAACGATGTGGTGGAGCTTTGCGTGCCCCCGCAGCAGATTCTTTGCCGACCGTGCCGCGCCGATATCGACTGCGGTGGCACAGAGAACCTGTGTCTGGAACAGAACGACGGCGAATTTTGCGCGACGCTCTGCGCGGCGGCGGAAGATTGTCCGGAAGGTTACGCATGCGATCCCGTGACAACATCCGCCGGCGAAGAGACGCGTCAGTGTGTGCCGCTGCTGGGTGTGTGTGGCGACTGCGTGGACCTGGATGATGACGGTTACGGCGTGGGTCCGGGGTGCGACGGGCTGGACTGCGATGAGCTGAACCCGCAGGCCTACGCAGGGGCTGTGGAGCTTTGTGATTCCGTCGATAATGACTGCGATGAGGCGGTGGACGAGGACTTTGATCTGTCGTCGGATGGGCGGAACTGCGGCGTCTGCGGTAATGCGTGCACTGCGGTGGGAGCCGAGACGGCCTGCATCGAGAGTGTATGCGAGATCACCGTGTGTCCGCCGGGTCGCTACGACCTGAACGGCGAGTTTGCGGACGGATGCGAATACCTGTGTATTCCCAACCCGTTGTCGCCGACGGCCGAGCTGTGCAACACGATCGACGATGACTGCAATGGTCTGATTGACGAGACGTTCGACACGTCCACGGACGTCAACAACTGCGGTGTCTGCGGCCGTACCTGCACCGATGACTCGGTGGTTTCGGCAGCCTGTGTCGCCGGTTCTTGTCAGGTGACGGAGTGTGTCGCCGGAGCTGGCGACTGCAACAGCCTCTGGGGTGACCACTGCGAAGTGGATACGACCACCGACGAACGGCACTGCGGCGCGTGCGGAAGCTCATGCGCGGCCACCGGGGCCGACACTCTGTGCCTGGAGTCGACCTGTCGCATTGGCAGCTGCGCCGCGGGCACGGCAGACTGCGACACGCTGTACGAGAATGGCTGCGAGACCCTCACGATTACGGACCCGCTCAACTGTGGCACCTGCGGGCTGAGTTGTGCGCAGCCCAATTCAGAGCTGACTTGTGTGGATTATAGCTGCAACGTGATCGCCTGCCTGAACGGGTTCGAAGATTGCGACCGACTGGCCAGCAATGGGTGCGAGGCTGATCTGGCGGACAACCTTCTGAACTGTGGCGCGTGCGGCGTTCCGTGTGCCATCCCGAACGCGGTGTCGGACTGCGCGCCCGGCGGTGAGTGTCTGTTCGTAGCCTGCCAACCGGGCTTTTACGACCTGGACGGTAGCAACACAGCCGGCGTCAGCGGTGCGGGCACCAACGGCTGTGAATATGCGTGCACGCGAACCGAGGGCTTCGATGTCCCTGACGATGCGTTTGTGGACAGCAACTGCGACGGTATCGACGGCACCATTGCACAGGGAATTTTTGTGGCGGCCACCGGCGACAACCGCAACGACGGGACACCCACCGCTCCGCTGGCGACCCTGCAGGCGGCGCTGGATCGTGCGGGGCTGCTGGGGCTGCCGCACGTGTATGTGGCGGGTGGCAACTACACTGCGTCCACCCTGATTCTGACCAACGGAACGCATCTTTACAGCGGATACGTTTATTCACCTTCCGGTAGCAATAACTGGAGCCGAAATAACTCCAGCGTGGCCAACTTCAATGCAACCTCGCCCACGGGCGCGACGGCGACCAACATTACGAGCACAACGGTGCTCGATCGCATCAACATCACAGCCGCCAACGGGACCGCCGGGCAAATCAGCAGCTACGGGCTGATCGCACGCAACAGCGGCGGGCTGACGCTGCGCAACCTGACGATCCGCGCCGGAAACGGACGTTCGGGTGCCAACGGAGCATCGGTGACCGGTCAGGCGACCGCCGGTGGGAACGGCGGCGCCGGCACACCCGGTTGCGAGGATTCTTCCGGCTTCTGCACGGGCTGCGGCCGTCCCCAGGGCGGTGGCGGCGGGTCATCGGTCTGTGGTGGTTCCGGTGGCCGCGGTGGCAATGCCGGCGGGACCGGTAGCGGAAGCAGCGGGTCACCGGGAAATCGTGGCGCGAACGGCGCCTTCCGTGGCAGCAGCGCCGGCGATGGCGGTCCGGGAACACCCGGCGGCCGCGGAGACTGGAACCCACCACTGGATTATGTCGGTCGCGACGGCGCTAACGGCGCCTCTGGATTTGACGGCAGCCCCGGTAGCGCCACCTTTGGCCCGGACGGCTATGTGACCGTGAATGCAGCCAGCGGCGACCGTGGTGGGGATGGTGGCGGCGGCGGCGGTGGTGGTGGTGGCGGCGGTGGAAGCACCGACTGCGACTCGTATGGTGGCTCGGGAGGCGGCGGCGGCGGCGGCGGTTGCGGCGGCAGCGGTGCCACCGGAGGTGTCAGCGGCGGCGCTTCGGTCGCGGCCTTCTTCTTTGCGTCTCCGGTGACGCTCTCGAATGTACTGTTTCAGTCGGCGGACGGTGGAAACGGCGGCAGTGGCGGCAATGGCCAGCTGGGCGGAGCGGGCGGATTCCCGGGTCGTCGCGGTCAGTCTGCGGCGGACAACGCCGCCCACGGCTATGGCGGCAGCAGCGAGCAGGACGACGGCTCAAACGGCGCGCGTGGCGGCTTCGGAGGTACTGGCGGCCGAGGCGGGCACGGCGGCGGTGGTGCCGGTGGTGCCACGGCGTGCGCGGTCATCTGGGGCTCACCGGTCGCGACGACCGAGGCACGATGCAACGTGGGCAGGCCCGGAAGCGGCGGCGCATCCAGCGGCAACGCAGGCTCCGATGGCGACACCATTGAGTTCGTGACGCTGGGCCTCTGATGTCTCGGACATTTCAGGGGGCCGGGTGACCTCTGTT
>JAGWVZ010000739.1 GCA_018970625.1 Myxococcales bacterium
TCGGCGTTGGCTTTGCGGTGGGGTGCGAGAGAGGGGCCGTCATCGGAGGTGGATGCTTTACCTTGCTCGGAACAGTCCTTGGCGCCTGCTACGGCTACTCCACTACCGACGACTCATGCAAGAGCGCTGCATGGGACACCTACAGGGATGGTTACATCGCTGCTGAAGCCGAGCATGTTGCGTGCCGACGAGTTCGATGCGCTGGCGGCGGCTAAAGTAGAAAGCCTGCATGGATCGACCTGACAGCAGATCGAAGGCAGAGGAAGTCGCCCGTATCCAACGGCGCTACCGTCTCACCGTCATTTCGCTCGGCGCGTTTGCGGTGTGCGGGGTGTCCACATTCGTCCTGGTGGGCTTGTTCCGAGATTCGTCCTCCGCGAGTCGGAATGTGCTCTTCTGGAGCATGATTTGGGCTGGAGTCGGGCTCTGGATCCCATCTGTCATCGTTGTTGATCGATTGCTGTATCGTCGGCGTGCGCTTCGGTCAGGCTTCGATATCTGCCCGTGCTGTAAATCGAAGCGGGGACTGTGGCCACGCGACCAGCTCTGCCCCTCATGCGGTGCACCGCGCGCCTGCTCCGTCTGCAAGCAACGAATCGAAGCAAACCAGTGTGCCTGCCCCGAATGCGGTCGCGCGGTGTGGGGCCGCGTGCCGCGCGAGACAGACTGTTGACGCGCCCCCGAGCGCGGAGCGCGAGCACAGAACCGTGCGACTGCGACAGCCCAAACGGGTGCCACTACCTCCAGTAGTGGTTTCGCGCGCGTATCGCCATCGACCTTCGATCAACAGCCCCTCGACTCCGCACTGCTCGAAGCAGCGGCAGCCATCAAGGGCCGTCGACTCGGCCGCAATCCGTCACGCCAGCAGCAGCCGCTCCGGCTTCTCGATCATGTCCTTGATGTGGATGAGGAAGCCGCATCATGACCCCGCGTGCCCCTGAGCGGCTGGACTCCAGAGAATTGTCAGGAAACAAGGGTGCAATCACTTGACTGTCATTGGGGGGGGGTAGATTCCGATTGAATGCTCCCAAGAGGCCCTGTCGGCCCTCTTCACAACCAGGAGAACCGCCGTGGATAAGCCGCGATTTGCTGGAGTGGCGCTGTCTTGCCTCGTCGTCGCCGTGTCGGCGCTCGGATCGATTGGTACGAGCGCGATGGGGCAGACGACGCCTGTTGCCGCATACAAGATCAACCCAGTCCCGGCCGCCACTGCAGGGCAGCCGACCACGGCTCCGGGCGCTGCGGTCGGGCCGACCTACACCTTCGTCCTTTGCGGAGCGTCGGGTCAGGAGATGCTCTGCGGTCTTTCGCCCGCACCAGCCGGCTCGCAAGGCGGCGACTCCGCCCTGACCGCCGTCGGCTTCGCGACCCAGGAGCGCAGCCAACTGCTTGGTTCGTGCCTTCAGTTCACGGAGCAGGTCGGAGACACGCCAGTGCTGTGCATGGTGGGCATCACCGCGTCGATGTACACCGTCGAGCTTGGAGACGGACGCGTCCAGCGGGTCGCCGGCGAGGAGTTGATCCGAGCCTACACATCTCCGGCGGGCACCTTCGTCGTTCGCAGCCTGCACGCGTTGGCGGTCGTCGACATCACGCCGCCCCGCGCGACGCACTTCGTCGTCGGGGTGGCGGATGAGAACGGCGATGTGACTGAACTCGCGTCGTGGGAACTCGACGCCGCGAGCCAGCCCATGCTCCAGGAACTCGCGGATGCGGGCGAGGCTGTTGTGCTGGAGGTGGCCGGAGCACCGCGGCTGGCGCAGGACTCGACGGTGGCGCAGGACTGTCTCGAGCAGTGCAAGCGAGAGTTTGATGAGAAGGAACATGCGCTTTGGCTGGCCTTGCAGAGCGAGCTCGCGCGATGCGACAACCTCGGTTTTTGGGATGCGGAGACCCAAGCTCGAATTCGCGATTGCGCCAATTCCGGAGCGATTTACTTCGGAGTCGGTGGCGCAGTCGCGGGCGCCTGTTGGACGGGAATACCCCTGGGTGTTGGGACGGCGGTGTTGTGCAGCCCCGGCGGCATACCCGGCGTAGTGTTCGGATTCGGC
>JAGWVZ010000052.1 GCA_018970625.1 Myxococcales bacterium
CTGGCTTTGTACGCGTTCGGCGAAGGCAGCGGTGAGCCGCCGCTTGATCTGGACCTTGAGCTGCAGAACCCCGACGGTTGGCCGGTTGCCTCTGAGCGCGCGCTGGATGCCTTCCCCGTGATTCCCGACTTCTGCGCCCAGACCTCCGGCGTGTACACGCTCGTGGCGACGGCCTATCGCGGTCAGGGCCGAGCCATGATGGCAGCAGCCAGACTCTCCGACGCTGCCTGGTCAAGCAAAACGGAGCAGCTGCGATCCCTGATCAACACACATGCGCCGGGTTTTACGCCCGAGGGCGCTCCGCAAAGCGGATTCACCGAACAGGGATACGCAGGAGACGTTCCTCTGGCACTCACTGCAGGGCGCTGCTACGCCGTCGCTGCCGTCGCCGATACCGGGATTGCCGACCTTGACCTCGACCTGATCGGCCGTGACGAACGGTCGGTGCGACGCGACATCGGTACAGACGCGACCCCGGTCATCCTGCCGTTTTGTCCCGAACAATCGGGAATCTGGCGGCTGAAGATACGCATGTATCAGGGCGGCGGTCGTTACTGGTGGCAGCTTTTTTCGGCAGCGCCACCTTCCGAACCATCGACGCCCTGAGCCCTGTTGCGGCGCGATCGGGCGAGTGGCGTCGGTCGGCTCCACGCGGTTGCTGAACACGGTTGCCGCTGACGATCCACACAGGTACTAGAGCGCGAACAAACTCACACGTCGTCCCCGCTCCATATGTCGGTGTAGTCGCCATGACCCAACCCGCTCAAGCGTCCGAACCTCGAAACGTCGGTCCTTATCGTGTGGAGAGCCTGCTGGGCGAGGGGGGCATTGCCAGCACGTGGCTGGCCACAGATACGCGAGACGGCACCACGCGCGCCATCAAGGAGCTGCAGCTGCTGGCCAGCGCGGCCGGCAAGCAGGTGGAGCTGTTCGAGCGTGAGTGCACCATCCTGAAAGACCTCACGCACCAGCAGATCCCGCGCTTCATTGAGACCATCATTGAGCGCCGCGCCGAGACCATGTCGCTCTTTCTCATTCAGGAGTTCATCGACGGGCGCTCGCTGCAGCAGATGCTGGACGCCGACATCACCTTTTCGGCGGCAGACACCGTGGCGGTGATGCGCAGCGCGCTCGCGCCGCTCGGCTATCTGCACGACCGACACCCACCGCTGTACCACCGCGATATCAAGCCCTCGAACATTCTGGTGCGTCGTGACGGCACCTGCGTGCTCATCGATTTCGGCGCTGTCCGCGAGGCGCTCGCCGATCCGAAAGCGGGCGGCTCGTCAGTGGTGGGCACGTTCGGCTACATGGCACCCGAGCAGTTTCAGGCGCGCGCGTTCGCCTCCACCGACCTGTACGCGCTCGGTGCCATGGCGGTGCATCTGGTCACCGGCATGGAGCCGGCCCGCTTCGAGATTCGACGACTCAAGCCCGATTTTCATGGACACCTGAAGACGGACCCCCACCTTGCCGCCATCCTGGACCTGCTCCTCGAACCAGCCGCAGAAGACCGCTACCGCGACGTACCCGCGCTCCGAAAGGCGCTCGATCGCTGGGACCATCGCTTTGGCGGCGGTGAGACTACCGAAAAACGCCTGAAAACTCTTCTGGAACGCACGTTTGAAGCCGAAGATGCAGGGCGTTCCAAACCCAGCAAATCGCCCTCGCACCGCCTGGAATCGTTTCAGGGGGTTCTGGCCCAATCGACATTTACCGGGTTACCCGTCCTGCCACCGTCGCCTGTTGAGACGGAGCCAACCGCGCCTGCAGCGCCCGTCGCGGAGCCAGCCACGACGTCCGGATTGTCGACTGGTGCGCTCACACCCACCGACGACCCGGCAGCGGCAACCAGCGACTCCGCACCCGAATCAGCCGCAGCGCCCGTTGCCGCGACGACCGCAGCGGTCGATGCCACTGCAGGCACAAGCGCAGCCTCAGAGTCAACCGCCGCCCTGTCCACCTCCGTTGCAGACGCACCGGTCACCCCGGAATTGCCGCCCGCCGACCTTCCAAAGCGTCCCACAGGTTCCTCCTCTACGGTCGCCGCGCGCACTTCGGTCCCGGTGCTGCAACGAAATGCCCCCGCCACAGACCTGATGAAGCCGGGTGGGCAGGGCGCCGTTGTAACGGGCGTTGTACTGCTCGTCGCCGGATTGCTGCCGATCATCTGGTCGTTCGTTGACCCGGCCACCTTCAACGATGCCGGGCTCCGAGTTGTGGGTCTTTCGCTAACCGTCTGGGGTCTGGCGCTCGCTCTTACTCCCCGACGAGCGGCGGGCAAATCGTCCGAGTCGCTCAAAACGCAGGGCTCTTCGGCCAAAGCCAACCTGCAGCGCATTGTGAAGCAGAAGTCAGCCTTTGGTCACCTGGACTGGATTGTGGAGTACGAGTACGTGGCCGAGGACGGACTGCACTACGTCAACAGCATGCGCCTGCCCAACGCCAGAGCCGCGCAGAAGCTGGCCGAGGAAGCCAGCCGCGTTGAAGTACGCTACCTGACCTGGTCGCCAGACACTTCCATGCTCATCCAACGCAAGTAGAGCCAACGTGTCGCAGGGAAACCCGGGCGCTGCTCCCGCACATTCGCAGCTGCAGCAGACCCTGCACGACGACCTGCACTACATCTGGCACCCCTTCACGCCACTCGACCATCGACAGCGCAACGACGACCTGCCCGTCGTGGTGTCGGCGAAAGGCGTCTGGATGCACACGGCCGATGGGCGGCAGCTGCTCGACGCCACCGGTTCCTGGTGGGTCAGCAATCTGGGGCACCGCCCCGAACGTGTGGTCGCGGCGTTACATCGGCAGCTCGACCTGAATCCGCATACCATGCTGGCCGAAACCACCCACCCGGGCGCCGCGGAGCTCGCACGGCGCCTGGTGGAAATCGCGCCCGCCGGGCTGCAGCGGGTCTTCTGGTCCGACAACGGCTCCACCGCCGTCGAAGTCGCGCTGCAAACCGCATTTCAATACTGGCAGCAGAACGGTCGCCCTGCGCGACGCCTCTTTCTGACCTTCCGCGCCGGATACCACGGCGACACCATGGCCGCGTTGTCGGTCGGCGGCATCGACTTCTTCAGAAAACGCTTCGAGCGCCTGACCTTCGAGACGTTGCGGGCGCCGTCCCCCGTCGACGTCCCCGACAACAGGGATTCCGCCGTCGCCGCCAGCTTTGACAAGCTCGCGTCCATCGCCCGCGAGCACGCCAGCGAGCTTGCCGGCATCATCATCGAACCGCTGATTCAGGGCGCCGGTGGCATGCTCATGTACCCGCCCGAGTGGCTCACCCGGCTGCGCGCGCTGTGCGACGAGCTCGATACCTTCCTCATCGCCGACGAAGTGTTCACCGGCTTTGGCCGCACGCTGCGCATGTTCGCCTGCGAGCACGCAGGCATCACGCCCGACTTTCTGTGCCTGTCGAAAGGACTCACCGCCGGTACACTTCCTTTTGGAGCAACGCTCTCAACCGCCCGTATTTACGATGGCTTTCAAGGCGGAATGGACCGCGCCCTGCTCTACGGGCACTCGTATTGCGGCAATCCCCTGGGATGCGCAGCCGCGCTGGCCGTGCTCGATACATTCGCGCAGGACGATATCCTCGCGCAGGCGACCCGCTCCGCCGATGTCATGCGAGACCGTTTGTCTTCGCTCACGGGCGAAAACGGGGTTGCAGACGTCCGCCAAACCGGCTTCGTTGCCGCCGTTCAGTTGCAGGGCGATGCGGACTATCGGCTCCCGATTGGACGTCAGGTAGCCGCGCTGGCTCAGGCACGCGGTATTTTCCTCAGACCGCTCGGCAATGTGGTGTATCTCGTACCCGCCCTGAATATTTCGGCGACTGATCTGGCCTTTCTGCTCGATGGCACCCTCGACGCCATCCGCACCGCCCTTCATGACAGACACGTGGAATGACCGACGCAGCCCCGGTTCCCTCGACGCCTGCCTACGCTGGCGAACCCACAACCTTCTGGCAGGAACCCCGACGCTGGTGGATCACGCCGCTGGTTTTGTTCCTGATTGGCTTCTGCTGCCTCGCTGCCCTGTCGGGCCGACGCATTCTGCAGCCCAGCGCCGACAACCACTTTGTGTACCTCGCCGACAGCTACCTGCACGGCACCACCGAAATGCGCGTGCCGCCGCCGCACGGCAATGACTGGGCGACGGTCACCATTCTGAAGCTGCAGAGCGGCGCCGAATACCGTGGCTACTGGTGGGACCGCGGCGAGCGAGAGTTCCTCGCCACCACCGGGGAGTTCTATCGCTTCGATGCTGACGAGCTTCGCGGCATGCGCACCGAAAAGGAGGTGTATGTATCGTTCCCGCCCGGCCCGGCAGTGCTCATGCTGCCCGGCGTCGCCATCTTCGGCATGGCCTTCAACGACGTGCTCTTCACGGTATTCTTTGGCGCGCTGAACATCGCCCTCTTTTATCTGGTGCTGCGCATGTTGCGGCGCACAGGCCGTTCGGGGCTCGACGAGACCGATGCCATCTGGATGACCGCCCTCTTCGGGCTCGGTACCGCGCATGGCTGGTGTACCGTCTTCGGCACGGTCTGGTTCACCGCGCTGGTCATTGGCGTGACGTTCACGCTGCTCTACGTGCTGTGGGCGACCGACGCACGAAGACCATTTCTGGCAGGGCTGGCGCTGGGTTGCGCGTTTGCGTGTCGCACGCCGCTGCTCTTCAGCGTGGTGTACTTCGCGATCTTCTTCCTGTTCCCCGGCGGCCGCCTGCGCCGCGACTGGGGCGTCGCTTTCTGGCGCGACGGACTGCTCTTTGGCTCGGCGCCGCTGGTCATTGGCCTGTTGCTGATGTGGCAGAACCACGTGCGCTTCGATGACTCCGGCGAGTTCGGCCACGTGTACCTGGCCGAGGGACAGATTGACCGCATCAAGCACTATGGCCTGTTCAACGTTCACTTCGTGTCGCGCAACCTGACGGCGCTCTTCGCGCTGGTTCCGAAGTTCATGCCGACCGAACCGTACGTGCAAATCTCGCAGCACGGGCTGGCGATCTGGTTCACAACGCCCGCCCTGCTCTGGTTCTTCTGGGCGACCTATCGCAACACGCTGAACGACCGCATTCATCAGCTGGCGCATCTGGGCGCGATGGCGAGCATCGCGGTGCCCCACATTTTTTACCAGAACACGGGCTGGGTTCAGTTTGGGTACCGCTTCAGCATGGACTATCTGGTGTACCTGATCGTGCTACTGGCACTCGGTCGTGACCGACTCGGCTGGCTGTTCCGCCTGGCGATCATCGTGGGCATCGTCATCAACGCCTTTGGCGCGGTCACATTCGGCCAGATGAACCAGTTCTACGCCTCCTGGATGCTGGAAGAGTAGCGACCTCTCGCTTGCGCGTGTCCCTGCTTACCGCCGCAAGCGGTCATTCAGCCAGCGACGCAGCCCGTCGCTCCGCGCAAGCCGCAACGGCACAGGCTGTTGCATTCGCCAATGGTTTCCGTCGGTTGCAAATATCCAGGCGTCGCCCTGATCGGTGCGATACGTTCGAATCCGACGTTCGTGCAGGGCTTGCGTCGTCTGCTCGTGTGGAAAGCCAAACCGATTGTGTGCACCCAGCTGAATGGTCGCTGCCAGTGGGCGCACCGCATCCAGAAACGCCGGCGTGCTCGATGTGGAGCTGCCGTGGTGCGGCACGTTCATGAACGTGGAGCGCAATCGGTCGCCGTAGTGAGCGACGAGCTCCTGTTCGCGTTCCGCCTCGACATCGCCCGGTAGCAACGCGCACACGGTGTGCAGGCACAGCTGCATGACCAGACCGCCGTTGTTCTCGTCGAGCTGGCTTCCCGTACCAAACCAGTGCACCGCGACCGGGCCCAGCCACGTGGTCTGCGTACGCCTGCCAACAACCTGCCACTCGGCGTCGAAGCGGGCCGCCGCCCTGAGAAACTCCATCGCGGCACGACGCGAGAGGTCGAAGGTGGGCACCTGCACCGATGACGGCCGCAGGGCCGTCCAGAGCCCAGAAAACCCTCCGATATGGTCAGAATCCGCGTGGGTTACGATAAAAGTCTGCACGTTCGCGTAACCGAGCCCGCGGACGTACGGCAGCACCGACCGCATGCCCACCATCGCCGGGTTACGACCGCCGCCTCCGGCGTCGACCAGCAGCGCGGTGCCATCGGGGAGCTCCACCAGCGTGCAGTCGCCCTGCCCCACGGGAATCGCGTGCAGACGCAGCTCACCCGAAGAACTCCAGCGCGGCGGTAGATCCAGCAGCAGCAACGAGCAGGCAAACAGGGCGGCGGTGGTCATGCGCCGGCGATCCATCAGCCACGGCGAAGCACACGCGAGCAGCATCCAGCCCAGCAGCCCCGCCAGCGACGGACGCCCCCACACAAACGACCACGAGAGCAGTCCACCCAGCAGATCAGCGCACGTCAGAGAGAACCAGGCGCTGTACTGCGTGACCCACCACACCAGCACCACGCCGGGGACGTGCAGCAGGTCCAGCACAACGGCGATGGCCGAGGCCGGCATGGTGATGTCGGCGAGGGCGGGCACGATGAGCAGGTTGGTCAGCGGAGACAGCAGCGGCAGCTCGCCGAAGTGCCACAACAGAATCGGCGCGGTGCCAAACGACGCGACCGTGCTGACGCGAAGCGAATCGGCGATGGCCCATGCCGTTCGTTTCAGAGGCGGCATTCGAAAAGGACGTGTTGGTCGATACACACGGGCATGCACGACCAGCACACCCGTGGCACCGATCGACAGCTGAAACCCAGCGTCGAAGACCCACCACGGACACCACAGCACCATGCCGACCACGGACGCACACAGCGCGTGAATACCGGCGCCGGGGCGATCGAACCACTCCGCCGCGAGCATCACGACCATCATGACCCCGGCACGAACAGCGCTCGCGGGGGCGCCGGTCAGTTGCACGTAGGCGATGGTCAGCGGTACCAGAACCAGCACCGCAGCACGCCGGGCACCGACGCGCTCCACCACGGGGGGTATTCGCGTAAGCACCTGAGACAGAATCATAAACAGGCCCTGGCACAGCAACACCAGATGCATACCCGACACGGCCAGCACGTGCGCTGCTCCCGTAGAGGCGAACGTCTGTCGTACGCCTTCGTCCAGCTCGCCGCGGCTGCCAGTGAGCATCGCCAGAATCACGCCGCGCTCTCGCCCCCACGTGCGCGTCAGCACCAGACGCTCGGCCCGCACCCGACCCACGTCGATGACGCGAGCCCACGAAGGCGCGGCATCCAGCAAAATGGCTTCGCCGCGTGCGCGCACCGTGCCATGCAACCCCATGGTGAACATCGCAGCCGCAGGGTCATAGGCCCAGGTATGCTGCCGCTCACGCATACGCAGTGGCTCCACAAGCAACAGAACCTCGTCGCCAACCGTCATCAACCAGTTCTGCTGCAAACCGACGAGCCGCACGCGAACATGACGTTCATACCAATGTCCCCACGACTGACAGGCAGCGATTTCGACCACATAGGTGGGGTCTTCGGTCGCCGGTCGCGCCCCTCCGACCACCCGCATCGCACACAGCCCATCGGGCAGATCGGTCTCCGCATACGCTCGCGCCTGCAGGGCGTTCCCGGCGACCAGCGCGGCCAGCAAGACCGTCGAAAGCGCGATCGCCATCGCCCGGAGCCCATTTGGCCACGTACCACCAAACGCGGCGGACAATAACGATAGCGGCAGCAGGACATACTGCCATGCTGGCGGCTGTACGCCCAGCTGCAGCAGCGTGCCCACGGTCAGCGTGAACACAATCGTCACCAGAGGCAAAATGAATGACATGTGTGCGCGGTCCGATGGGGGTGGTCACAGCACAGCGTCCGCCGCACAGCGGACCCGCATCGTGGATGTCGTGCGCTCCGGTGTTTTGAGTCATCATTTCGATGAAATTCGTTACGTTGGCTGCGGTATGCTCATGCCTGCATACTCGGATGAATGAACAGAACACTTGCAGCGTCCTCGGCGTCGGGCGACAAGACCCCCATGCTGCTTCCCCGGATGGCCCTGTATGTCTGGTGTATTACCTGCTCGCTTAGCTTTGCTCGCCGTCTCTGGCGCAGCGTTTATTGCCCTGCTTCCCGCTACCGCCCTGGGCCAGACCAGCGATGGCGGCGCCCTGACCGTGGCCGTGCTTCCGTCGGGCGACAGCACCCATGCGGCGGCGCTCGATTCAGGCTCGCGTATGCTCGAAGCGCGCCTGACTTCATCGGCCCGGTTTGCGCTGCTGGCCGAACAGAGCGCGCTGCAGGCCATGGACAACTCACGTGAACAGGCCGGCGTGTCACCGACGGATCTCCGCGAGGCCCAGCTGGAGGCGGCGCGGCGCGGCTATGCTGACCTGGCGGTCGAAGTGTCGATGACCGACGCCGAGCCCGGTGCCTGGCTGGTCTCGGTCGTGGTGTACAATCCGTTGGATGGCGTCGGCATTCACGCCGACTCCGAGCTGGTCGCCGGCGCAGGCTCGCCCGAAGCCGCGGCCCGGCTGGGGCTGGACGCGCTAGCCCAACGCATCATGACCTCCGAGGCCATTCATCGCCTTGAAGATGGCAGCAGCACCAACGCAGGAGGGCGACTCGACATCCGGGACATTACCCCGGTGCCGGTGCGTGTGCTGGTCAATGGGCGCGAGCGTGGCCTGGCCCCGGGGCAGTTTGTTGGCCTGCCTACGGGCACCGTCGAGATCGAGTTGCGCGCCGACGGCTACGAGACGCTCACCCGAACGGCCGACCTCAGCAGCGGGCGTGTCTTCGAGCTCTCCGGCATCGCGCTTGAACCCGCGCAGGCGCAGCTCGACGTGCGCGTGAACGTGGACGACGCCACCATCCTGATCGACGGCGAGTCGGTAGGCGCCAGCGTCGCCAACACCTGGGTCACGGTGTCGCTGCCGATGACCGCGCGTCATCTCCGCATTACCCGTCCCGGCTACCAGCCATGGGCAGGGCGGGCGAACGCACTCAACGGCGACGCGCGGCTCGAGGTGGACCTGCAACGCCTCGACGGCCCTGACGGGCAGGATGTCACCACCGCGGATTGCTCGCGGACTGCCGCGGTCGATCGCCTTCGCACCTGCCTGATCCCTCGTGGAGAAGCGATCATGGGCACTTCAGACACTGCCGCTCCGCAGGACAGTCGCCCAGAGCACACCGTACACCTGACAGACGCCTTTTCCATGCATCGCACCGAGGTCAGCGTCTCGGCGTGGCAGACGTGCGTAGATGCCGGCGCCTGCGTGGTGCCCGGCGCGAGCAGCCAGGCTACCGGTGCCTCGGCCCGCGGCCACGAGGACCACAGGCTCTGTAACTATGGGGGACCCGGCCGCACCGACCACCCCATGAACTGCGTCAACTGGCAGGCGGCTGCCGACTACTGCGCGTGGTCAGGAGGGGCTCTGCCTACGGAGGCGCAGTGGGAGCGCGCCGCTCGCGGTACCGACGCGCGCGCCTGGCCATGGTCTCTGGATCCCCTCGGCCAGGCACCGTCCTGTGACCTGGCTCGCTCGGCCGAGTGTGAGCTGTCCGACGACGGAACGGCGGCCGTTGGCGAACATCCTGCAGGGGCGTCACCCTATGGCATTCAGGACCTCGCCGGAAACGTCGCAGAGTGGGTCGTGGACACCTATGAATCGCAGGCCTACGCGCTGCTGGGAGACACCGACCCGGTGAACGACGCGGCCGGCTCGCGACGGGTCGTGCGCGGCGGCAGTTTTCGGGACCTTACCGAAGGCCTGCTGCCGTGGGCGCGCGCTCGGCTTGACGCCCGCGCCAGAGTCGAGACCGTCGGCTTTCGCTGCGTTTACCCGGCTGAGTAACCCGCCGGAGACTGGCCCCTACCGCGTCGCCCAGACGCTGCATGCTGGTCATGCAGGCCCTACGCCGCTACCCGCAGCCTCAGAACGACGCCAGCTCTGCGGCAAAGTCATTCGCTCCGTCGATTGCGCGACATTCTGCTGCGCACGTGTCACAGAACAGCGCCTGATACTCCGCGCCGTAGGTCTCAAGAACCGAACGAACGCGGGCAAGATCACCAGTGCGCATCGCCTGTGTCCACTCGTCACGCAGCGAGCCACAGGCGACATCCCGATGGCGCGTCAATGCGAGCTCGGCTGCCGGCGTGGCCGCCCATTCCACGATAAACTCCGAGAGCTCGTCCAGCGTGGGCTGTGTCATGGCATCGAGCAATGCCAACGCCGCCGCTTCGTTCAGGGACTCGCCTCCAAGCTCGACGCGCGCCTCGCGGCCCTGAAAGGTAGCCACCACCTGACCCTGACCACCGCCCTGCACCAGACGAGCCAGCACGGGGCCCTCGGCCACACGAAACTGCCCCTGCTCATCGGTGGTCACCGTCACCTCTTCGTTGCCGTACCGCACGATGATCGACGCGCCAGACACGGGGAAGGTGTCGCAGAACTGCGATGACGACACCGTAGCGCCTGAGGTGCCGGGAGGTTTCGCCGCGTTGGCCTCGTCCACCGCAAGCGAGGGCGCGTTATCGACAATTCCGTAGAACTGAGCATCAATTTCGGCCTCAACCCAGGCGATTTCGGCTTCAACGCGCGCAAATTCTGCATCGATTGCGCTATCCAGCGCGTTGCCGGAAACCTCATCGTTGGCGGGAGCCTCGTAGTCGGGGCTGTAGTACGCGTCGGGCGTACCCGAATATCCCGACTCCATGCAGCCGGTTGCCTTTACCAGACCTGCAATACCCGTGGCTTGCACCTGCGCTTCGATCGAGAGCTCATAGTCTCCCGACTGCAGAATCGCGCGTCTGGCATAGGACATTTGGGCCTCCATGAATGCAGCACCGCAGCCGGTGGCAAGTGCACCACAGATCAGAACAGCCAGAACGGGACGGGCATGGAACATGACAACAGCCAGATGCAAGGGAACACAATTACTGCCGCGGATGTGCCTACGACGCCACCCGGACGCAAGTCCGGTGCGTTTTGTTCAGTCGTCACGTGGGCGGGCGCTCAACAGTTGTAACGCAACCCACGCCACCGGCTCGTTGCCCACGTGCTGCGCAGCGCGCAAAATGCGCCCTTACGCCGGCTGTGCGAGATGCATTTTCGTTTAGCGTGACGCCAATTTACGGTAGCCACGTACGGCCTTTTCCAGAAGCGGGCACCGCATGCTGCACCACATCGCACTACGCACGAACAATCCAACGCAGCTCGCCGACTTTTACGTGCGCGTCTGTGGACTGCAGGTCGTTCCGAACCCACCGGCGAGCGCATCCGGTCTCTGGCTTCACGCCGGTGGCGTCGTCTTCATGGTGGAACGGCGCGAAGCCGATGAGCCCGGTCCTGCCAGCGGAACCCTTGACCTGCTGGCCTTTGAAGCTGCACAGCCCGACGTGCACGCCGTGCTGGCCTTTCTGGCAGAACAACGCGTTGAGGTGGAAGCCTGCACCGGTTTTACTGCCTACTTTCGCGATCCCGATGGGCGCCGCGTCGCGCTGTCCACGTACCCTCTCCCCACGCCGGTGGAATCCATTCGCCCGCGCTGACCCTTCAACGTTACCCTCACTGACCTTATCCCCACCCCACGGATGACATGGCTACTACCGAAGTCCTGGCAGAGCGTCGCGACTCACTCCTGATTCTGACGCTACACCGACCCGACCGAAAGAACGCCCTCACGCTGTCGATGTACGACGCCCTGGTGGATGAGCTGCAGGCCGCTCGGACAGACCCGACCGTGCGTGTCGTGGTACTGCGAGGGAGCCACGGCGTGTTTACCTCGGGCAACGACCTCATGGACTTCATGCAGAACCCGCCATCGGGAGCAGAAAGCCCGGTGTTTCGGTTCCTGCTGACGCTGGTGGACTATGAAAAGCCCATTATCGCCGCGGTTGAAGGCTTCGCGGTTGGAATTGGCACCACCCTCCTGCTTCACTGCGATCTGGTCTACGCTGCGCACAACACGCAATTCCGCCTGCCGTTCGTCAATCTGGCGCTGGTTCCCGAGGCTGGCTCGTCGTTTATCCTTCCCCGCATGATGGGACACGTCAAAGCGGCCGAGCTGCTGCTGCTCGGCGACAAATTCGACGCTGCCACCGCCGCATCACTCGGCATCGTGAACACCGTTGTGCAAGGCGACACGGTGTACGAGCACGCCGAAGCAAAAGCCCGGGCGCTCGCCAGCAAAGCGCCCGAAGCGCTGCGGCTCTCCAAGCGACTCATGAAACAATTCGATCGCGAGCAGCTGAAACAGATCATGCTTGAAGAAGCGGTCCACTTCGCGGCGCGGCTCGGTTCACCCGAGACCAGCGAGGCCATTCAGGCCTTCTTCGAGAAGCGTGAGCCCGATTTTTCTCGCTTTTCGTAAACTGCTCGTTATCGCTTCGACGCCGGCGTCGCGTCAGCTGTCGCTTCCACGGCGTCTGCATCGTCGTCCATGCTCCACATTTCCCGAACATGCGCGACCACGCTGCGCATGTGCTGCGCCTTGTCGGGGCTGGGTTCAATGAACTTCAACGCCCCCAGCAGCCACGACGCCATGTCGGACCGAACCAGGCTGTAGTAATGATGACGGCCCTCGCGTCGCTCGTGCACCACATGGTGAGAGCGCATCAGTGCTAGATGCTGCGACACCCGCGACGCCGATACGCCCAGCAGCGCACGTATGGAGTTCACGTCGAGCTCTCCGGCGCGCAACTCTTCCACAATCTGAATGCGTTGCGGATGAGCAAGAACGCCCAAAAGACGGGCCAGTTCGTGTGTGACGATAGCGCGTTCCGGCATAACGGCTCGGCGACTGAAATACACAGGTATCCAGATGCCGTAGCGGTTACGCTTTGTGTGTTTTGCCGTCAAGCGTGTGTCGTCTGCAAGTCAGGGCAAGCAAATATAAAAGACACCATTCAGACAGACGAAGCACCGAAGAGAAGCACGCTTGCCTCGTGTTGCCCACTTCGACCTCGT
>JAGWVZ010000740.1 GCA_018970625.1 Myxococcales bacterium
ACAGCGGGGCAATATCAGCCGCATCCTCGATACGCTGCATGCCGAGGCCATTGCGACCGTCATGCAGGGCACGACGGCCGACTTTGCCCTGTCCGACCAGTATTCACCGGCTGCGCAGACCGGTCACCTGCTTCGGACATCCTGCCCTGGTCTGCGGTGGGTTCAGCGCCCGAAAGCAGAAGAAGATCCTGCGGTTGCGGCGGCTTCCATCGTGGCTCGGGTGGCGTTTCTCGACGCGATGGACGCGCTGGAGCGAGAGGTTGATCATCCGCTACATCGCGGCGCAGGCGAGCCGACGCTGCGATGCGCCCGGGAGCTGGTGCAGATACGCGGCGCAGGTGTGCTCTCCCGGGTCGCCAAGCTGCACTTCAAGACCACCGAACAGATTCTCGGCGGCGGCCTGTTCTAGCCATCGCGGGACGAACTCCCGGCAAAGCGGAGCGTAAAATCACAACGGGTTCCACCGGTGGCGATCATCGTGGGGCGTATCAGCTCCACATCGGGCTCGACCGTTCCAAAGAAGCGCGCGTCGCCTTTGCAGAATACGGGTGCCAGTTCGGGAACACCCGCCTCGGCACACAGCGGCGGAAAGCGACAGTGAACCACGTGAAAGTGTACCGCTTCGCCGTTGAGCTGCTGCCATTCCACGGTCGCGTTGAAGAACTTCGAGGCCTTCTCACGCGAAAACTCGGCGACCGACTCCGGCGTCAGCGCCTCCAGCTCGGCTCGCTTCAGTGAACCGATGGTCTGGTGCAGGAACGCGCATGCGGCCTCAATCACGATCTCTTCGGTGATTTGCAGGGCCCGCGCCTGACCGACCCGCTCACGCAGCTCCGTGTAAAGGACGATCGCAGGGCCAATCTGCTCACGACTCAGTCGGTCGTGGTCGGTCAACGGCTCGGGGAAACCCACAAAGGGTTCCCCGGCCTTCTGGCGGCGCCGAATGCGGCGACCGAGGCTCAGCGCACCCAGAATGCCCAGCTCGCGAATAAGAATCGGCGCACCGATCCGTTCGTTGATGTCCAGTCGATAACGCAAGAGCGAGAACATGAACCGGCCGGGGCAAAGAGAGCCTGAGGAGACAGGAATGCCGAATTCGCAACCCGCGTTGACGGTGGTGCGCTTGACAGTGGGTCAGGCGACGGTACCACAACGCAGAGTCCGCGAAAGCGGGTAGTGGCGGAACATTCAGGCAGGAGGCCAGCGTGGCGGTAAATCTTCAGAAGGGTCAGCGAATTTCGCTCGAAAAAGAGAGTGGTACGTCACTTCAGACCGTCGCAATGGGACTTGGCTGGGACGTGGGTTCGGGCCCGAACATCGACCTGGATGCGTCGTGCATCATGTTCGACGAGAACAGGCAGATGGTCGATGCGGTGTGGTTTCGCCAGCTGCGTAGCAAGGACGGCAGCGTGTCGCACAGCGGCGACAACGTCACAGGCGCAGGCGATGGTGACGATGAAGTGATTACGGTCACGCTGAAGGGGGTGCCGGCGCTGGTAAAATCACTGGTGTTCACGGTGAACAGCTTCACAGGACAGAAGTTCAGCCGGGTACAGAACTCTTACTGCCGCCTGGTCAATCGGGCTGACAACGCAGAGATCGCGCGGTTTTCGCTGGCCGAGCGCGGCGACCACACGGCGATGGTGATGGCACGCCTGTACCGTCACAATGACGAGTGGAAGATGCATGCGATTGGGCAGCCTACCGAAGGCGAGACGTTCGCGAAGCTGATTCCCACCATCATTCAGTTTCTTTGAGTGTGCCCGAGTCGCCGTGTAACCGGCGACCGATGTGCGAGCGGGTAGCGCAGGCGCCGCGGCCGCTCGCCGTTCAGCGGGTGATGTCGAACGAGTCGACGCGCGTTCCCGACAGGTCGTAGGTGGTCGCGTTGATCGCGGTGTCCGAGATGTCGAGGATGACGTAGGTGGGGGTCGTGAGTGACTCGGCGGTCCAGAAGGAGCGGCCGACGTCGTACATGGGCGCACCTACACCTGCAGCGACCACGTAGATGGTGCCGTCATCCGTGACGACTTCGTTGTCGCGCAC
>JAGWVZ010000053.1 GCA_018970625.1 Myxococcales bacterium
TCGCCCTCCAGAACCCCATTGCCGCAGATCGGATCGGGCCCCTCGACCACATCCACGTCGTCGGCGTCATCCACCGAGTCCCCGCGGATGTCGCTTCCGGCACCGCCGTCCATCGACCCGAGTCCTGCATCATCGAACACGCTCGCATCATCACCACCCGCGTCGCTGTCCCGTTCTGCTCCCGTTCCTGATGCTGCCACACAGGCCGACATCACCAACGCCAGCGACGATCCCATGCCACAGCCGGCCCACATCCGACCCAGGTCATAACGAAGCAGCGACCGGTGGTCCGAACGATTCATCTCAGCCTCAGCACAAAACTTCCAGAGTGCGACCGGGTCGTAAACCCGTACAGGATCAGACAGTAACAAAGCCGTTCCAGCCGGTAAAGCCATGGGGCCTGACCGAAGTTGCGCCAGCATGAACATGCCGCGGAATGACCGCAACGGGTTCGCCGTTTCACGGGGACCTCTCTGCGTCACCCTTGCGAGTGCCATGCGCTTTCAGTACCGTCCCTTCTGGTCGCCCGGCTTCTGTTGCTGTTGCTCGAGCGGCGATGCCTCGCTGCTTGTCGGTCCATTCGTGGCAGTCGGCCCTTCCCCTTGTGAGGCACTATGACATCGGTTTCCTCTCACCCGGCCAGCCAACGGGAAGCAGCGACACCGGAAGTCATGGAACCTGAAGTCGTTGATGCCACCCCTCGTGGTCGCATTCGCGATCTGGATGATCAGGGCGGTCGTTCCCCCCTGAGCGGAAGGAGTGACGCAGGTGGCAGTCCTGCCGGCCAGACGCTGCACGATCGCGACGGTCAGGAGTCGTTCCACAACCTCGACGCCGTGGCCCTCGAAGCACTCACCAAGCTGGAGCTGCTCTCGGACGAGGATCTGCTGGAATCCATCGTCATGCCCATGGATGCCAACGGGGTGCCGTTGCCGCTCGACGGAGTGCAGCGCGAACTGCCGGGCAGCGCATTCTCACTCGTACCGGTAGACAACCTTCCCGTCAGCGACCCGTTGACCACCTATCTGGCTCAACTGCGCCACATTGCCCCGCTTCCAGCCGAAGAACAGCAGACTCTGGCCGAGATCTATCATGGCCGGGGAGACACAGAAGCGGCTCGACGACTGGTCATGAGCAACCTGCGGCTCGTCGTCAAAATCGCCAGGGAATATCATCGTCGCCGCACGTCCCTCATGGAGCTCATTCAGGAAGGTAACGTCGGTCTGGCAGAAGCGATCCGACGCTATGATCCTTACCGGGGAGTCAAGTTCACCTCGTACGCGCAGTACTGGATCAGAGCCATGATCCTGAATTACCTCATGAATGTGATGCAGCTCGTCAAAGTCGGCTCGACCCGATCGGGCCGCAAGCTGTTTTACAACCTGCAGAAGGCGCGTGAAGAGCTCATTCAGCAGGGCTATTTGACGCCCTCCACCCGGCAGCTCGCCGACCATCTGGGGGTGCGTGAGTCGGACGTGGTCGAGGTCGCCCGCATTCTGGACCAGCCCGCCCTGTCTCTGGAATCCCCGGCACCTGGTCTGGAATCAACGCCGTTGTCCTCCGTGATCTCGGACCACGAGGCCCGAACACCCGAGCAGATCGTCGAGACAGCCGAGTTGCAGCGGCAGATCCGGGCAGCGCTCGACCATTTCCGCTCCACCATTCATGACGAGCGAGAGCTCTCTATCTGGGATGAGCGCGTCACCGCCGATGAACCCGCAAGCCTTCAGGAGCTGGGCGATCGCTTCAACGTCTCGCGAGAACGCATTCGACAGGTCGAAAAGACGCTGAAAGATAAATTCAAAGCCTACTGGATCGCTACCATCGGCGAAAGCGAGCACGCCGTTCTATTTGAAGACTAAAATCCGTGCGGGGGGATATTTTGGGTGTGCCATTTTGACACACGCCAACGGGTGCCTAGCTTGATGCCGGTACGACGATCTGGCCACCCGCCGCAAACACGCGCGACCGAATTCGCTCCGATTCGATGGTCGCTATCCACGGGAACTCACGCTCACCCTATCATTGCGAGAGGCATATGCAGCTGAATAACCTGACTCAAAAAACACGGGAAGCCATCCAGACAGCGCAGCGACTCGCGGAAAAATCCCGGCATCCTCAGGTCACCAACCTGCACGTTGTACACGCATTGCTGACGCAGGAAGACGGACTGGGCATTCGTTTACTGGAACGCATGCAGATTTCGCCCGATCGACTGCTGGGAAAAATCGAAGAGACGCTCGGAAAACTGCCCCGGGTAACCGGCGACAATACCGTTTCATGGGCGAGCGAAGTCGACCGAACGCTTCGCTCGGCACAGGATCGCGCTGAGCAACTGAAGGACCAGTATCTGTCGGTCGAGCACCTGCTCATGGGTATTTTAAGCCATAAATCGGATGCGGCGACCGCCCTGAAAGATGCCGGCGTCACCGAGGAGAGCCTTTTAAAGGCGCTTCAGGCCGTCCGTGGTTCGCAGCGAATTACCGACGAAAACCCCGAAGCCAAATTCGATGCGCTACGACAATATACACGTGACCTGACCGACGTGGCACGTCGCGGAAAACTGGACCCCGTGATTGGTCGTGACGAAGAAATTCGACGCTCGCTGCAGGTGCTGAGTCGCCGGAGCAAGAATAATCCTGTGCTTATCGGTGAACCCGGTGTTGGCAAGACCGCCATCGTCGAAGGGATCGCGCTTCGCATCGCGCGGGGCGACGTACCTGAAAGCCTGAAAGACAAGAAAGTTTGCTCACTGGATCTGGGTTCACTCATCGCGGGAGCCAAATATCGCGGTGAATTTGAAGACCGCCTGAAAGCAGTGCTGAAAGAGGTCGACGAGTCGCAGGGACAGGTAATTCTGTTTATTGATGAGCTACATACGCTCGTGGGTGCCGGAGCCGCCGAAGGTTCAATGGACGCCAGCAATATGCTGAAGCCGGCGCTGGCGCGCGGCGAGTTACGGTGCATTGGCGCCACCACGCTGAAGGAATATCGAAAGTACATTGAAAAAGATGCGGCGCTGGAACGGCGATTTCAGCCTGTGCTCGTAGAAGAACCGTCCGTTGACGATACGATCTCGATTTTGAGAGGTCTGCGGGAGCGGTACGAAGTACACCACGGTATTCGTATCGCCGACAGCGCAGTGGTGGCTGCTGCGACGCTGTCCAATCGATATATCACGGACCGCTTTCTTCCAGACAAGGCCATAGACCTGGTCGATGAGGCGGCTGCACGTCTGAAAATGGAGACCGAGAGTCTGCCATCGGCGATCGATGATGTGGATCGACGCATGACCCAGCTCGAAATTGAGCGGCAGGCACTCAAACGTGAGCATGACCGCGCCTCGCAGGAGCGGCTCGACAAGGTGGAAGAAGAACTCGCCAACCTCCGCGAGCAGTCATCGACGATGAAGGCAACCTGGCAGACCGAGCGAGCCCACCTCAGCGAAATTCGTAACCTGAAAGAGCTGCTCGAAACCCGACGTGGTGAGCTCGACCGTGCTCAGCGCAGCGGTGATTACGAAGCCGCATCACGCCTGAAATTCGGCGAGATTCCGGAGCTCGAACAAAACCTCGCCACCGCAACTGCGGCGTTGCGTGAGAAGCAGTCGCGCGAGGGTTCGTTCCTGCGCGAAGAAGTCACCGACGAAGACATTGCACAAATTGTCGCGAAATGGACCGGCATTCCAGTCGCCAGAATGGTGGAATCCGAGCAACAGAAGTTGCTGCAGATGGAAGACCGTCTGCATCGGCGAGTCGTGGGGCAGGACGAAGCCATCAACGCCATCTCCGATGCCATTCGACGCTCGCGCTCCGGTTTGCAGGATCCTCGGCGTCCCATTGGTTCGTTTATCTTTCTGGGTCCCACCGGCGTTGGCAAAACAGAGCTCGCCCGCGCGGTCGCAGAGTTTCTCTTTGACGACGACTCCAATCTGGTGCGACTGGATATGTCCGAATACATGGAAAAACACTCGGTCAGCCGCCTCATGGGAGCTCCTCCGGGCTATGTCGGCTACGACGAAGGAGGGCAGCTGACCGAACACGTACGTCGTCGACCCTATTCGGTGGTCCTGTTCGACGAGATTGAGAAGGCACATCCGGATGTTTTCAATGTCCTTTTGCAAATCCTGGATGATGGACGGCTCACCGATGGAAAAGGACGGACCGTCGATTTCCGCAACACCGTGATCATCATGACGTCCAACCTTGGCAGCCCTATGATTCAGGAGCTCGCCAAAGACGAGATCGCCATGAAAGCCGCTGTTCTGAACGAACTGCGACGGCACTTTCGCCCCGAGTTCCTGAACCGCATTGACGAGACCGTCATTTTCCGGCCGCTGGCTCGCTCACAAATGGACCGAATCGTCGAGATTCAGATGAACGACCTGTACAAGCGACTCGGCGAACGAGGCATTACGATGGTCATGACCGATGCAGCGCGCGACCTGCTCGCGAACGAAGGCTTTGACCCCAGCTACGGCGCGCGTCCCCTTAAGCGGACCATTACGCGCATGGTTCAGAATCCGCTGGCGCGGCGTCTGCTCGCTGGCGAATTTGCACCGGGGACTGTTATCGTGGCCGACGCGCTCGGAGACCAGCTGATGTTCAGCACCAAAGGCGCCGCATCTGCGTAAGCAGAATTTTCGACCGACGTTCACGCGCACAACGCGGACCGCATGCGGGGATGACCGAAAGTGAACGAGGTGCACAGTCACATGGATTTGACAATTGCAGATGACTGCATTTTCGCTAGGAGTGAAGCTCCTAACACTTTCGCAACGGTCTGTTCACGCGCATGTATCTGGCCGACGCACAGAGTCTACGGCTGGCTGGGCGTTGGACCCGCTGGGCATGGAGCGTATGGTCAGGAGCCGAGCCTGACGATGCGCCTCCTGATACGGCTGTGGTGTTTCATGCCGATGTGATCGCCCGAAGCGGACTGGGTCCTCTGGTGGCAAAGGCCTTGCAGCGCCGCGGCGACCCGAGAGTCGCCTGGCTGGGTGGCATTGTACGCGATACAACCGTGGCAAATCTGATGCGGCAGGCCGATCTGCAGCCGCTCTATGCCATGCTGACGGAGCTCGGCCTGCGCTGGTGTTTGTTGAAGGGAGCTGCCAGCACGCAGCGGTTCCCCGATCTGACCGCTTTGCGACACATGACCGACATCGACCTGCTCGTACGGGCCACCGACTTTGCGCGGGCAGAACGATTGCTTGCCGGTGAGGGATGGCGCCGTGTCGACAACCTTGGCTCCTACGGCTCGCTTTGGGCGTGTGAATCGACCTGGCAACGGCGGCGAACCGTTCTGGTAGAGCTGGATGTTCATCGGGCGCTACTTCATCCCCCGCTTGGCTCAGGGCTCACCGAACAGCTGCTGGGTGATATCGAAACCGTGCGCGGCTTGCCCGTGCCCTCGCGTACCACGGCCCTGTTGCACATCGCATTGCATCGCTCAAAGGCCTGGCAGGGGCATGCAGCCGAGCTACTGGATGCCCGAATGCTGAGCAACACGCTGAGCGACGACGAGTTCGAGCAGCTGGTGGTGATGGCGCGCAGGTATCGACTGCTGAACGCGTTGAGCGCGGTGCTGCTGGCGACGCACTGGTGGCTGGGCGAAATTCCGCTCCGCGAACAATGGCTGCTGCAACAACTCCCGCCTGAGCACCGGGATCGTGTCATGCGGCTGGCGCTGCTCGGCAACAAGGCCATGCCAATTCAAACATTCTGGCCACGGTTTCTGCAAATCTACGCCGGTATGATTTATTCCGATGGGTTCAGACCTGAACATCTCGCTGCGATCGTTACGCATGGAGCGTTGCGGTCTCTGGACACACTCGTTCCCACGCCGCCTGCGTGGCTGCCGGGGAAGTCATGAGCCCACCTCATCGTGGAAACGTTCAGGGCAACGCAGAAGACAGCCCATCCAGCAGTGGGCGCGACCGCGTTATCGACTGGCTGATTCTGGCACTGGTGACAGGCGCGCCGTTGTGTCTCGGTGGCATGCATCCCTGGGCGCAGGTCGCGCTGTCGGCCGCCACGATCGTCCTCTGGGTGGCGCACGCGACCAGTCGATTGGTATTTGGGCGTCGCATGGTGTGGCCCATCGGAACACTCGTCCTGCTGGCAACGGCAGCATGGGTCGGTCTCATGTCTGTTCCTGTGCCGGTGAGCTGGCTGCCAGCCTTTCATACCACCGTCCATGCATGGTGGCAGCACGACGGCAACGTCCCGCTCTCACTGGCACCTGGCGCGGCGCCGCTGGCCATGCTGCAATGGATAGCGCTCGCGCTGGCCACACAGATGACAGCGACCCGCTTCAGTCACCCGGATCGCCTCGAACCACTCTTACGCTGCTTTGTTGCAGGCGCGACTCTCACCCTGATCATCGGTGTCATTCAGACGCTGGGGCATGCGACTCGAATTCTAGGCCTGTATGCGCCTATCCAGGTACAGGGACTGGTTCAGCCGCTCGCCGGTACATTCGTGAATGGCAACCAGGCCGGAGCGCTGTATGCCATGGCAGGATCGGCAGGATTTTCCCTGTTCGTCACGTCCAGCAGACCTCTTCGTCGGGCAGCGGGTCTCACAGGCGCTGTTATTGCTGCTGCCGCGCTCGTTATCATGGGCTCGTTCGGTGCACTTGCGGCATTGGTCGCCGCAGGGATTCTGGCCGTCGCCGGGACGCTCCTCTCGCGAGTTTCAGGGTGGGCGACAGGCACTCGCATACAGCTCTTTCTGATCGCGGCAGCTGGTGTCGCGCTGGCCGCGTGGACAACAGGGATGATGTCATTCTCGCTGGAGAGTCGCATGCCCGAATCTGCAGTGAACAAACTGCAGCTGTGGCGGAATGCAGCTCACCTCATCCCCGAGTCACCGTGGGTTGGCATGGGTACGGGTTCCTTTGCCGACCTCGCGGAACGACACGCACAGGACACCCTGTGGAGTCGGTTCTCATGGGTCGAGTCCACACCCTTGCAGTTGTCGATTGATTTAGGGGTTCCGTTCGCCTTGCTGTTGTATCTGACGTTGCTGCTGCCGGCAGCATGGTGGCTCGGCACACCATCCGGCTCCAACCAGATGCGCTGGCGCTACCTTACCATCGTCGTCGGTACGTGCGTGCTGGTGGAACAGTTTCTGGGCATGGGACTTACCGCACTCGGTGTTTCCCTGCCCGCCGCGCTGTTGTTCGGTTCGATTGTTGGAATTGCTGTTCGCGTGCGAAGCGGAGCTTGTGAGTGGACATCGAAAACGAATCTGGGGGCTATTGCGACAACGATAGTCCTCCTTGTCGCCTCTGGATTTCATTTGCCCGCTGCCGTTCAGCAATCGCTCGAGCCATCCGCCAACAAAACCATCCGATTGCTCCGCACTTCGGATGCTTCGCAGGCTGAGGCACTGATACAGGCTGCGGCCCAGCTGCAGCCTGCCTCGCCTTTGCTGCTGTATGCCGATGGTCTGCTGGCGTTGCGTCAGGACCAGCAACCTCGTGCACGGCACCGACTGGAAATCCTGTGGCAGCATGCACCACACTCCGCCCTGACCAGACGACTGCAGCTGCAACTGGCGGTTGCACAACAGAACGAAGACGCGATCTGCGAAGCGCTTTCGCGACTGCTTGAGGTGCCCGGTGAGCAGGTACGATGGGACGCGATGCCCGGAGGCGCCGCTGAGTGGATGCATTGCCTGCCCGATGAGGCCGCGCTGGCGCGGCTGTATATGGTACTGCAATCAAAACAACAGCCTTCCCAGTGGTTGGCGGCCGCGCTGGCTGATCTGCGAAGGTCCCCTGAGCGTCTCCTCTCGCTCCATGCGGCTGCGCGAGCCTCGCTGGCCCTTGAGCTGCCCGAGTCAGCCCTTTATTACGCCGACAAGCTATTCCAGTTCGCTCCTCGGAATGGGTACTGGGCTAACCAGCTGATGGAACTGTTCAGGCTCTTGGAAGCACCCGAGAGGGTGGATTCCTTTGTACTCGACGCGTGGAGAGTTTCGCCGCAGGACCCGATTCTGATGGTCATGAGACTCGAGCTGCTCGTGCGTAACCCCACGGCACTTGCGGGTGAGCCCGACGACTGGATTACAGCCTTTGCACAGGCAAGACAGCTGAACGCGACAGATGAATCATGGTGGCTGCGGTCGCTGCGAGCCGAGGCCACCTGGGCCGCACAACACAATGACTGGCAAAGAGCCGCCCGCGCACTCGATCTGTACCTCGGACGTCGCTCATCTGATCAGGGAGCGCTGCGCGAACGAATTCACGCCGCACAGCAAATGGCCGACGAGCCGAGCAGGCTAAGGTACCAGATTCGTTTGCAGCAACTGCAGGCACCCCGCCCGTAAGCGTACGTGGTCGAACCCCTGCCCGAACGCAGATACGCCCAGAGCCCGCTCCTGATTCTCACCCGACTGTCATCGCAGGGGCGGCTATGATTTCCGCAAGGCTTTAATGCCGGCCGCCCAACGAATCGCGGGCTTCTCAAAGACCAGGTAAAACACCCACGAGGCAGCGATCGCGAACAGCATGCGCGCGCACCCTACCACGGGAAAGTTCGCACCAAACCGAACCAGCACTGTTTTGATTGCCACAAATAATGGCTGGTGCACCAGATACACGGCGTAACTTATGGTACCCAGCCATGCCAGAGGGCGCACCCAGACGGCGTTCACCGGAAAACGCCCGGCAGACTCCAGCGAACACACGGCGTTCACCAGCACAAAAAACCCCATCCCAATCACGGGTTCGCGCAACAGCCCTGCGTAAAATCCCAACGAAGATGTCATGGCCTGGTCCAGCCCGAACCCTGCGAACAGCAACAGAAGTAACCTGACGAGTTGCCCCGTATTGTTCTCGGGGGTGAGCTGATTGATCGTGCGTGCAGCCAATCAAGGCGACGTCACGCGAGGTCAGAATGCGGAGAAGAACGGCAGAAGAATGGGGAAATCTGTTACGTGAGTTTGATGGGTCAGGGTTGCGTCAGGTTGTGTTTGCGGAGCAGCGAGGTATTTCTCTGGCCACCCTGCAATACCAGTTGATGCGTCGACGGCAGCGTGGGCAACCGAAGTCGCAGTCGTTCGTGGAGGTCCGCGCGTCACCACCGGCATCGCGGTTACCTGTTTCGGTTTCGGATGTGGAAGTCAGGATCGGCGAGCATGTTCGCGTGCAGAGTGAGGGCTGGCCGGATGTAAATTGGCTGGCAGGTCTGGTTCGCGTGCTCGCGCGCCCATGATACTCGGGCGTACGGCAGCAACGCGGGTGTGGGTGGCGACGTTCGCGGTCGATATGCGAAAAGGGTTCGATGGACTTGCTGCCCTGGTCGAAGCGAGCGGCCTGGACCTGTACAGCGGTCATCTGTTTGTTTTCCTGAGCCGTCGGCGCGACCGGGTGAAGGTTTTGATGTGGGAACGCGGTGGCCTTGCCCTGTATCAAAAGCGTCTGGAGAAAGGTCAGTTCTGCCAGGTGGCGGTGAGGTCAGACCAACGCATGTTGACCCTGCAGCCGGATGAATTGGCCATGCTGCTCGATGGTGTGGACCTGAATGCCGTGCGGCGCACTCGCCTGTGGGAACCGAATCGTTCCGAAGAACGGAGGTAGGGGATCGACAAGCTCATCGGTTCATGATCGGATAGGCGACATGAAGGATTTGCTCCCTCCAGCATTGGCGACTGGGCTTGAGAAGGCCCTGTCAGCAGACGACTGCCCCGACTGGCTGCGTCTTGTCATCAGCATGCTGATGACCTTCATGGATTCGCTGTATCAGCAGGCGCGCGCGAACACGGAGCTTCTGAGTAAACTGGTGACGGAGAACGAAGAACTCCGAGCGGAAAACGACAAGTTGCGGAAGGCCCCGTTCAAACCAAAGAGTGAACGCCACGCCAGTTCTTCCGGGGAGGCGAAATCGAAGTTGGCGGGCGCAGAAAAAGAATCCGGGGAGCCCAAAGAGCCGCGCACCGGACCTCCGGCGTTAGACGGTGCACCGCTCAAAGAGCAAATCATCACTCATCCAGTGCCCCCCGAAGCCCTTCACTGTCCGCTGTGCGGCGGGCGTTCGTTTGTTGCAATGCCACCCGAAGACGCCATCGAATACGAACTCATCGTTGAGAATCTAACCCGGCTGATTCACCGCCGGCAGAAAATGGCCTGCACATGCGGTGGGCATATTGTGACAGCACCCTGTCCGGAGCGAGTGACCGAAGGGGGTCGATTCGGACGCTTTCTGCACGCGTGGGTCATCACGCGTCGGTGTATGGACGGGATTCCCATCAACCGCATGGGGGACATCCTTCGTCAAAACGGCACTCCGATGGCGACGTCTACGCTCAACGACTTGTTCCATGCGGGTACAGAAACGCTTCGAGTGCTGCACACCGTGCTAAAGAACAGGGTGCAGTTGGCGCCAGTCGTCCACGCCGACGAGACGCCACACCGCGTGTTTGCACCCGAAAAATGTGAAACTGGGTTTCTGTGGGTTTTCACGAGTCATGATGATGTACTCATGATTCACAGTGAGAATCGCAGCGGCGAAACTCCGGCGGAAATTCTTGGCGACAGCACAGGCTTTCTGATTGTCGACGGGTATACGGGGTACAACAAAGTCGTCGAAACGAAAGGCCGTCGTCGACAAGGCTGCCTCGTCCACGTTCGCCGTAAATTTGTGGAGGCCCTGGCAAACCACCCTGTGGAGGCGAGGTGGATGATCGGACATATCGCTCTGCTCTATGCCGTAGAGAGCCAGATCAAGCGGGATAAACAACAAGGCACCGACACGCACCGTATGGTCCGTGACCAGTTTTGCCGCCAAATCACGGACAACATGCGGGCGTGGCTGAACGAGCAACTGCTCACCGTCCGACCGAAAAGCCTCCTGGGCAAGGCAGTCTGGTACATGCACAAGCAATGGCCACGACTGATCCTGTTCCTCGACCACGTCGAACTTCCGATGGACAATAATCCCGCCGAACGAGAGCTTCGTCGACCCGTAATTGGGAGAAAGACGGCCATGTTTGCACGCAACCATGAGTCGGCGGAACGCTACGCTATCGGCTACTCCCTCGTGATGACCTGCCGAAAGATTGGCGTCGACCCCATCCAGTACCTGGCATGGGTGCTGCCCAAGGTACAGGGTTACAACCACAAGAAACTCGACGACCTATTGCCCCACGCCTTCAAGCGTCAGCAGCTCGTTGCCTGAATTGCCGAGCAAGTCGGCCCTCGCACCATCTGCTATACGGGGCAGCTCGTCAGGTTACGCTGCAATGGTATCGGCAGCGTAGCTCGTCCCCTTCTGCCGATCTGGCATCTACAGATGACTGACGGCGGACGTGCGTCAGTTTTTCTAGGCCGGTTGAATGATTGCCGGGTTAGTGGTGGACGCGTGGTTGACCTGATCTCCCAAAGTTGGCCCAGTCAAAACTACACGGTTGTATGCCGGGACCAGAAGTCAGCCGGTGACGGGTAGCGAAGGGAGGAGTGAGGGACCTGATCCACTTTTTCTGATTCAGAGTGTATGATGGTTTGGGCCACTGCCCCGGAGATAGTCCATGCCCCGAACGGCATACAGTGAAGAGGAGATTCTGCTGGTCACTAAGGAGGTCCAAGACGGCGCGAGGATCACGCCGACGTGCCGCAGGCATGGTATCGATGAGCCCACGTTCTACCGCTGACGTGACAAGTACGCCGGGATGGAAAAGAGCAACATGGCCCGCATTCGAGAACTTGTGGTCGAGAATGCCCGATTGCGGCGCGTGGTGGCCAACAATGCGCTGGCACTCCAGATTCAGCAGGAGGCATTGGAACGCCTAGGCAAACGGTAGCCCCTACTGCGAAGCGCCAGCCTGTCGGTGGAATCTGCTCGTCGCAAGCGGGCCTAAGTGAGAGTAGAATCGGCCAGGTGTTGGGCTAGAGACGTACATCACCCTAGAATTGCGGCTCACTCTCGATTGTCGAGCAGTACGTGCGTCTGCTGGATGCTCACGACCGTTCCGGGCTGAACTCCTGTCGTCGTCGTGGTCATTGCAGAGACAACGTCCAGGTGCCAGCCTTGAACTTGGCAAGTGCGTTCCGAGAACTCCAAGCAAAGCGCCCGTCTCCTTCGGCAAACTCCTCTAAAACGGGAATCGCCGCATCTGGGTAAGTCGTCAAAAGGAAACTCGCCGCCAAAGCTCGCACAGACGGCGAACGCGTTGGCTCAAGCAGAGGGAGCAGTGCCTCGTATCCGGCAAGCCCGTGTTTGGCAAGTTCCCTGTATGCGCGGTCTAGGCGCGCCTCCGCGCGCTTGCAAGCTTTACTGTCGCTTGCGCGGATTCCATCATCCTGCGCAAGTCTACCTGACTCGAATTCACTCACCCAATGCTCAATCGGTTTGGTTACCATACACCTGACCTAATATTGCGTAATACGCTCATGGCGAAGTCCTGTTGTGTTCTCAGGTCCTGTTGTAACGCCCATTGACGGACTGTCAAGCTGGTGCTGTTAGTTATCTCAGGGTTACGGCGCGCATAAAAGCTGGTAATTTTCTGATGTAGCATGCCTCTTCCGTGTGGTATATTGACCACATTATTGGTGTTGTGTATCGCTGCCTCCCCGAATCTGTCGATGTTTATTTGATTCTGCTCGGCGAGATGGTGCCACGCCCGGTCGGGACCTGCTGGGCCGAGGTGTCGTTTGAGTGCTGTGAAGTTGTGGAAACCGACTCCCGGCCTCGTATTGTGCAACGGCCCGAAGGCAATCCCTGGAAGATCATCCGCATTGAAGGCAATATCGTCTGCAATGCTTGGGACGGAGACGGAGCTGCGCGCCCGTCCCAAAAATGCGGTGACGCCCCCTTTCCAAACGATCCCCAAACCCGCGTCACCAATCTCACCGAGCG
>JAGWVZ010000741.1 GCA_018970625.1 Myxococcales bacterium
CCTGGTCTTCCCAGGTAAACGCCAGCACATCGGGCGCGGCGACGTGAAGATGCTGCCACAGCCATCCCCCGAGCCCGATGGACAGGGCGGCTACCACGCCCCAGTACACGGCGATACCCGACCGGCGAAGTACGCGTTGGGCGCGGGTCGCTTTCATGCGTACCTCCGCGTCCGAATCTGGTCGTGCGAGCGCCCGTGCATCATACGGTCACCCTCCGGTTCCACGTGAGCCACTCCAGAACCAGCAGCGCAAACACCGCGAGCACCATCAGGAACCACGGATCATAGTCGCTGGTCTGCGCCGCGTCGGGCAAGCGCGTCCCTATGGCGATGTCGCCGAGCACAAGCGGAGCCACCGGCGCAATCGCGGATTCATCGGGGTCTGAGAGGTTGCCGGCGACCTCAAAGGTCGTTTCACCCGCCTCAATACGGTAAAACCCGGGCTCATTACCGTAGAGCACCATGGTGCCATCATACGCAGGCACTTCTTGTGAACGCCCCGAGGGCCACGTCACACGGGCCGATTGCAGGCTGCGGTCGGCGAGTCGCACCACCCAGCTCTCGCCGGTGCGAAACGACTCCACCAGTCGCGCGTCTTCGCCGGTAAACCAGTCGATCGCGTTCAGCAGCAACACCGGAAATGCCACGCGCAACGCAAAGTCGGTGTCGCTGACACGAAAAGCAACCGCCACAAGGCGCTTCTGCAGGTCGCTACGCGCGACAATCATCGGCGCGCCTCCGATAGCGCTCGCCACAACCACATCGTCGGGGGTGGTCTGCAGGCGACGCGCCCGGCCAATGTTCACGTCGCGCAGACCCTGAATGAACCGCATCAGCGGGTGTGAACCCTGCGTCTGGTGGATAATGGGGTCCACGACATCCGCGTCCACGGTCCAGGGAGAATCCGGGCCCGAAGGGGCAAAGTACATGAAGTTGCCCCGATCGGCGGTGGGTGGCGCCACGCCATCAAAAATGGTGATGTCGTGGCCTGCCGAGGTGTCGCGGCCGTCGGGGCTCAGCCCGTAGTTCCCGGGTGTGACACGGGTGACTTCGATGGACTCGTTCAGCAGCAGCGGGGCTTCCAGATACAGGTTGCCCTGCGTCACCAGCAGCACGCGCGTCACGTCCTCGCGAGGCAAAAGGGTCCACGCCTGATCGTCCACGGGGAACACGTCGGTCGCGTCACCCGCGACGATGGCGATGCGGGCCTCCAGATGAGCACCTGCAGACGGCAGATCGGTGTAAATGCGTGTGACTTCGGCACCCGGCGCCATATCGATGCGCTCGGTATCGACCAGGTGGCCTTCACCGTAAATGCCCAACTCCACGGTGACTGGCTCGGCCACATACGAGCGAATGGCGACGTACACTTCGTAGTTGGTTCGGTTGCTGGGGTAGCGCCGCACATTGAACGAGGTGATGCCGACATTGCCGCCTTCCTGGCCCACCGCGAGGTGAGTGGTGGTGATCGAAGACGGCACTTCGACATCGAATTGCGCGATATCAGCCGGCCGAAAGGCACCGTCCGAGATCAGCACAATCTCGCCCTGTGGGCGCCCTGCCAGTGCATCGACCGCGAAGCGCATGGCCTCCTGAATGTTCGCGACGGTCGCGGTTGGCGTCAGCTCGCGCACCAGCTCCTCCACCAGGGCGGGTTCGCGCTGGAACGGTGTCAGCGGTTGAATCTGCCCGTCCATACGCACCAGCATGACCTCGTCGCGCGGTGTCAGGCCGCGGAGTGTCTCGAGCGCGTGTTCACGGGCGCGGTCCATACGGCTTCGCGCCCCGGCCTCGTCGGTGGCCATCATGGACGCCGATGTGTCCACGAGCAGCACCACCGAGCGCGCTTCGTCGATGTCACCCTGACGCCGCGGATCGCCCAGCGCCAGCAGCAACAGGCCCAGCAATAACAGCTGCAGCAGCAGGCTCAGCAGCCGCTTGATGCGGTCCCACCACTGATTGGCGCGATGCTGTGCGAGCACCGCCTGCCAGAGGGGGCTGTAGGGGACTTCAATCCGGCGTCGGCGCACACGCAGC
>JAGWVZ010000742.1 GCA_018970625.1 Myxococcales bacterium
GTGAAGCGGGTGAGCGGGACGCGTGTCCGCAAGATTGCGCCGACCAGCCTTCCGTCCCGGATGGCTGGGAATGCGACGTCGCGTTCTATAACGCCAACGACGGTTGTGACTGTGCATGCGGTACGCTGGACCCCGACTGTGAAGCGCCCGGCGCCGATGTGCTGAACTGCGGTCCGGGCGAGGTTTGTGACACCAACGGCGAATGTTTCCGTGACAGCATCCCTGACGAAGTGCCACGCGCCTGGCGCTGCCCCGACGAAAACTACGCGGGCGATGACGGCTGCGACTGCGCTTGCGGCGCGCCAGACCCCGACTGCGATGATATTGCGGCCGATGTCCTGAACTGCCGCGCCGGTCAGACCTGCGAGGCTGGTCTCTGTGTGTCGCCCGAAGAAGCAGACGCAGGCACCCCCACGATTGACGCAGGCGTTCCGTCTTCGGACGCTGGCGTAGTGCCCGGAACAGACGCTGGAATCGCGCCAGACGACAACTTCGGCAATCTGGTGGATGGTCCCAACAGCGGTTCAGAGGTCGGTTGCTCAGCGCTGCCGATGCCATCCCCCACCTCGGGACTGTGGCTGTTCGGGACCGTGCTGGCCGCCCTGATTCCCGCGCGACTGCGTCGCCGCAGCGACACCTGACTCGTTACTCTGGCAGTGCCAGAACCAGCTCGCGAAACACGTCGCCGCGATGCTCGAAGCTGCGGAACATGTCGAAAGACGAACAGGCGGGAGCCAGAAGCACGGAGCCCCCGACCGGGCAAAGGCGGTCGGCCTGATGAATCGCATCTGCCAGATCGACGGCGGTCGTGACCTCTGCCAGCACACCTGACGACTCGTGCAGAAAACGCCCGGTCAGCTCGCCAATGACAACAACATGGTGCGCGCTACGCAGCTCCTGAAGAAGCGGCTGCAGGTCGAGCTGCTTGTCGACCCCGCCCACGATAGCCACGTAAGGCCGTTTCATGGCACGCAGCCCGGTCAGGGCCGCGTGCACGTTGGTCGCTTTGGAGTCATTGAACCAGCTGACCCCTCTGCGCTGCCGGATGAACTCGATCCGGTGAGGCAAACCACGAAACGTCGACATCCACGATCGCCACTCCTCGGCATCAAAACGCTGCAGACAGCCCGGCATGAGCGCATCCAGCGCCAGTAGTGCCGACAGCGCGTTGCGTTGATTGTGCGGACCGGGGAGCGGCATGGCGGTCACGGGCAGTCGCCATTCGCCAGCCGCTGACTGAATGACCATCTGCGTGTCCTGCTCGATCCATGCATTCAGTCGGGCCTGCGGGTCAGGGCGATGGTCAAACGCAAGCACCCGTATGCCCCGACGTCTCATTTCGGGCACGCGCGACACCAGCCATTCATTGGCGCCGTGGAGCACCACGGTGTCACCCTCACCCATGTGTGTCCAGATATGGTGTTTCGCCTGACAGTAGGCCTCAAAGCCATCGTAGTGGTCCAGATGATCCGGGGCGATGTTGGTCAGAATCGCCACCTTCGGCCGCAGTTGGTGGCCAGCCTGCAATTGAAACGCGCTGACTTCCACGACAGCTGCCGGGGCATCCGGCTGCTGCAGGATCACATCGGAGATCGCCGTCCACGAGTTTCCACCCAGAACCGCTCCGGGTAGAACCTTACGCAACAGATGATGCGTCAGAGCGGCCGTCGTGGACTTACCATCGGTTCCACCGACCGTGATCCAGGGGATCGCGCTCGCTCGAGCCGCCAGCTCCACCTCAGAGACCAGCTCCAGAGATCCGGCGCGCACCGCGTCCCACCAGACTTTCAGGGCAGGATTATTCCGATTGGAAGGCCATTCGGGATTGAACCCCGGAGAGATCACCAGCGCAGTGGCCGGACGGATCTCCTGTGAGGCAGGGCGGCACTCCACTCCAGGTGGTAGCGATGGAAAATCATGCCGAATATCGACCACGATGAGCCGTTCAGCGAATGGCGCCAGTAGTCGGGCGGCGGCAGAACCAGCGGCTCCAACGCCTGCAATGGCGATCGTCTGATGATGAGGCAGAGGATGAGA
>JAGWVZ010000743.1 GCA_018970625.1 Myxococcales bacterium
ACACATTTCGAATCAGAATTCCCTGCGCCAGCAGAGCGTCATACAGTGCTCCCGGCTGCTGCAGGCGCACCAGCACGAAATTGGCCTGCCCGTCATATACCCTCGCAAAAGGCATGGGACGAAGAGCCTGAATCAGGCGTTCACGCTCACGCACCAGCCGCTGCGCCGCTTCATCGGCGAGGGTCGGGTCTGCGAGCAGCTCACGCGCGACTTCAAGGCCGAAAACCCCGACATTATAGGGCAGTTTCACCTTCGTAATGTGCTCTGTCAGGGACGGGTGTGCCAGCGCATAGCCCAGGCGAACACCCGCAAGACCCAGCGCCTTGGACAGGGTTCGCAGCACAATCACGTTCGGATACTCCTTCAGCAAAACACCGTGGTCATGGTCACCGAAGTGAACGTATGCTTCGTCGACCAGCACCAGCCGCGGTGTGCGCCGCGCGAGCTCGGCCACAAAGGCCGGCTCGACGACGCTGCCCGTCGGATTATTCGGCGTACACAACAGCAAGTGCGCTTCGCCTTCGTCAGCAAGTCGCAGAAATGCCTCACGGTCATATTGCAAATCGTCGGTCAAAGGTACCGGAACAGGTACACCTTCGGCCGCGTGAATCATCATTTCGTACAGCGTGAATGTGGGGATCGGGTACGCCACCTTCTGTCCGGATCCCACGGCAGCGCTCAGAACGGACGCAATCAGCTCGTTGCTGCCATTGCCGACCATGACCCACGACTCGTTCAGGCCGTGAAGCTGACCCAGGCCTCGCAGTACATCCTGCGGATAAAAATCCGGATATCGATTCCACGCCCGGGCGGCGCATCGCTCCAGTACATGCTGCTTGAACGACTCAGGCACATCCCAAGGAGACTCATTCTGGTTCAGCTTTACCCGCGCTTCGGTGACCTTCAGCGAATACGGGTGCAGCGCCCGTACCGAAGGGATGATGTTTTCCACGACCGAAGTCGCGATCGTATTCTGTGCCATTTTCATTCTCCTGAAATACGGGCGCGCAGGGCGGCGGCATGGGCCGGCAGTCGCTCATGGTCTGCCAGCACCGCGCCAGCTCCTGCGATGGCGTTCATCATGGCGGCTGTTCCCAGCACGACCGTGGAAGGACGCATAAAGGTCTGCACTCCCAGAGGGCCGGCGAATCGGGCCGAGCCACCCGTTGGCAATACATGATTAGGGCCTGCGATATAATCGCCAGCCGCGGTTGGTGCATAGTTTCCGAAGAACATGGCACCAGCAACAAAGGCGTGAGGCGCCGGCGAATGCCTGAGAATGACCTGCAGATGCTCTGGAGCCATTCGGGTACAAATATCCAGCAGAGCATCCGGATTCTCGGCCAGCAACGCCAGACCATGGTCGAGCCAACTGGCGCGAATAATCTCAGCGCGAGGAGAACTCTCTGTCTGCCGAATAAATGAGGCGAGAATTTCCTGCAATTTCGCTTCGTCAGTGCATGCAACCACGACGCGAGCCATGGGGTCATGTTCGGCCTGCGCCATCATATCCAGTGCTACCCAGTCCGCCTTTGCGGTGTCGTCGCAGAGAATCAGCACCTCGCTGGGGCCCGCGATTGAGTCAATGCCCACCCGGCCGTACACCTCACGCTTTGCCGCGGCGACCCATGCGTTCCCGGGTCCGACAATCACCTGCACTGGCGCAACACTCTCGGTACCAAACGCAGCGGCCCCAATCGCCTGTGCACCCGCCACCCGATAGACCTCGGTCAAACCCAGGGCCTGAAGGGCATACGCAACCGCCGGGTTCGATTCGATTGTGCCCGGGACCGTGAACACAGCAATGCGCGGTACGCCGGCTTCCATCGCGGGCACCGCATTCATAATGACCGTGCTCGGATAGGCCGCGCGACCACCGGGAACGTAGAGCGCAGCCGCTGCGACCGGTCGCCAGATCAACTCCAGCAGCCCGCCGCCCTGTGCCTCCTGTTTTACATTTCGCGGCTTCTGCAACGCATGAAAAGCCCGGACATTGGCGATCGCCAGGTCAATGGCGGCGCGTAAATCCGGTG
>JAGWVZ010000744.1 GCA_018970625.1 Myxococcales bacterium
GTTTTGGGTGGGCCTCCGGCTCACCGATGAATGGAGACAACATGTCGTCACCTCAGTTTCCTCGCCAACGTAACGCGCATGGCATGACCGGCTCTCGCCCTGCAACGCTCGCCGCGCCTGCCATAGGGCTCTCTGTCCTGTTGCTCGCGCCGGGGTTTTCCTTCGCGCAGGATGACGAGAACGTCACCGTGGAGAGCGGAAGCGCGTCGGACCCCGATGTTCGAAACGATACGCGCAACGGTGCACTCTTTCTGGAAGGCATGCAGGAGCGCCTTGCGGCGACAGAACAGCGTGCTGCGGTCGGTCGCGTTCGCTTCTCCGTTCAGTCGGCGACCGAGCTTCAGGGCTATCAGAATCGTGATCTGCGCGAGCTGAACGAGTCTACTGACCAGGACGTCATCCTTTCCGACGATCGAACGAACTTTGGACACACCGACATCGTCGCGCTCATGACGTACCGCGTGGTACCGCAACTCGAGCTCGATACGCAGCTGAAATACGACGTCATCTGGCGAGATGACTCACTGGGCCGCCGAGCTGACTCAGGCGGCACGCTGAACATGTTCCAGCTCAACTTCGTGTATGACGCCATTCACACAGAATCATTTCATGCGTCCATGAGGGTTGGGCGACAGCCGTTCGAGATTGGCGGAGTTCCCCGTGATTACGTTCTTCAGGGCACTCTGGATGCCGTCACCGTTGACCTGAATCATGCAAAGGCAGGTCGCCTGCGCGTTCTGGCGGTCGACCTGTTTGGCGGCAACTCGCTTCCCGTCGTGGGTTACCAGTTCTATCGGGATGGAAGCGAGACCGTTTTCGGTTTGCGTGGAGAAACAAACACCTTCCGTCACGGGGCCATCTACGAAATCGACGGTTCACACACGAATTTCCCGCTCACCGTCAAAGCATACTACTTCTTCACCAGTGTAGGAGGCGGCCCGGTGGAAGAGACAGGCGCAGACCTGACCTTTGGTGGCGCTTTCGGAAACTTTCGAGACCGTGACTACTCACACCTGTACGGCGGTCGCGCATCGTACTCACACGCCATTTCGAGCGAAGGCACGTTCAGCGTCTATGCTGAATACAGCGGGTCTGCAGGGATCGACCGTAAGCCGGACTTCTTTTACGACGTCGATCTGGGCGGTGCTTTCTTTGGCGGTGGCCTTCAACTCAATCTGCTGAACCCATCTCCGGTGGACCCGTTCCTCGGAGCAGAATTCTATCGTGCCGATGGCGCTACCTATGCCAGCGACGGAGTAGAATTCGAACGCGGCTACGTCGGTGGACGAGGTGCTCGCATCGGCGGTCTCGCCATCGGTCGACAGGCCGCCTGGAGACCTTCTGCCGTGATGGACGCCTTCGGTATTGACTACACACCCCACGACATCAGCCGTTCGGCTGGCACCCAGTTCCTTCACGCCGCTCTCGGCGCTACCTTCTTCGATCGCCTTCAGTTGATGGTTGACTGGTGGAGCTACACCGACACAGGCGAGACCCTCGTGACAGATTTCGACAACCTGCCAGACCCCGGGTTCGGACTTTCACGCGAAGAAATCGCAGCACAACGACGTCTCGGCCGCTTTCTGGGCCACGAGTTCAACGTTGAGCTGCGCGGCACGTTTGCAGAACATCTCGCCCTGTACAGCACCTTCGGAATCTTTCTCCCCGGCAGCTATTACGACATCGAAGTCAGTCAGGTCGCAGGACGCCGTGAAACCTCTCTGGGAGGCGGTGCAACCTTCTGGGCCGCTCGTCTTGGTGGCGAGGTCCGATTCTAGGAGGCACCGGTCATGGTCGAATCTCGAATCTCAACGCGACGGTTCGTCGCACTGCTGTTTCCGCTGCACATGGTCGCCTGCGCATTGGAGCCGGAGCCTGATGGTCGGAACGAGCAGGTCTATTATCGTGTGGGAACCGCCGATGATGGCTACCGCAGCAACGGCGAGCGCGGTAACTTCATTGTCACGGAGGTTAACTGGGCGGGAAGTGTCGAACAAGTCGGCGACGGGTTTGTTCACCACCCCGACGAC
>JAGWVZ010000745.1 GCA_018970625.1 Myxococcales bacterium
CTCGGGCCGCTTTTCGCGCTGAATGAAATGGCCAATCCGTCCGTCAGCTTTCTGCTCGATACGCTGCGCAACGCGCCTGACTATGCAGGGAAATTTGAAGCGGCCTTCGGGCGCGGACCGGATCTGCCTGCCATTGGCACTGCGCTTGCCGCCTATCAGCGCAGCCTCCTCTCTGGCGATTCTCCTTTCGACCGCTGGCGCTACGGCGGCGATGCGTCAGCACTGTCCGCGCAAGCCCAACGCGGCTACGCCCTGTTCACCGGGCGCGCCGGCTGTGTCGCCTGCCACACCATCGGCGAGAAGGACGCCCTGTTTACGGATCAGGCGCTGCACAACACGGGGGCCGGCGCGATCCGGCCAGCGGCCGCGTCGCCGGATCCCGTGCACGCTGAAATCATGCCGGGCATGAAAGTCCCCGTGATCCTCCGCCCCGGCGCAAGCTCAAGCCCGGGCGCAGCGCGCGACCTGGGTCGCATGGCGATCACCGACCGACCGCAGGACCTGTATGCCTTCAAGACCCCGAGCCTGCGTAACGTCGCGTTGACTGCGCCGTACATGCACGACGGTTCGCTCAGGACGTTGGAGGAGGTGGTGCGGTTTTATAACGCTGGCGGCGGGGAGATTGGGGAGGTGGATCCTAGGGTGAGGCGGTTGGGGTTGGGGGACGCGGCGGTGGCGGATCTGGTTGCGTTCTTGCTGCAGCTTACCGGGAAAGAGGTTTTGGACCTTGTGGCCGACGGGCGAAGTGGAGTTGTGGGCAATTGATAACCCCAAAAAAGGAATTTTTTAACCATCTTTTTCCGCAGGTCGCGTGACGAACACATGCGTTGTCATTTTCGCCTGTATCCTGAGTCTTCTTTTCTTACGGTCATGCAGGCAGGCGCCTGTCTCCGGCGCGGCGAGCAATCAGTAATCCAACAAACAATGTGCGGTATTGCAGGAATTCTCACCCATGGTGCTGTTCAGGAGTCGGAGCGACGTCTGGGGCGCATGATAGAGGCCCAACGTCACCGCGGGCCTGATGACTCAGGCGCGGCGGTCTTGCGCCTCGGCGACCGTCACCTCCTGCTCGGACACAGGCGTCTCGCGATAATCGACCAGACTGGCGCTGGCCACCAGCCGATGTTTCATGCGGCAAGTGGCGACTGCCTCGTCTTTAATGGAGAGATTTACAACCATCGGGCGCTTCGGCGAGAGCTTGCTGCCGCGGGTGTGCGCTTCAGGGGTGACAGCGATACCGAGGTTCTGCTTGAGGCGCTCGTTCGATTCGGTCTTGAAGCATTTTCGCGACTTTCCGGGATGTACGCATTGGCCTGGTTTCGCGCGCGAGAGAACCAGCTAGTACTGGCACGAGATCCGCTCGGTATCAAACCGCTCTACGTCGCGCACACCAAAGACGGCCTGGTCTTCGCCAGTGAGACGCGTGCGATTCTGGCTTCGGGGTTTGTTGAGCCTCGGATCAATCTGGCGGGTGTGGCGACCATGCTGGCCTACGGTGCGGTCCAGCACCCGCTCACCGTGCATGAGGGCATTCGTTCATTCCCTCGCGCGTGCTTTCAGGTTTTTTCACCCGAAGGTGTGTCTGCGCCGCAGCAGTTTTGGATCTGGCCCACGCCTGAACCGGCTCGAACCAGCGCAGCCACACTCGGGGAAGTCCAGAGCTCCCTTGATTCGGCCGTGCAGGAACATCTGGTGGCTGACGTGCCCATCGGGGTCTTCCTGTCATCGGGTCTGGATAGCACCATCCTCGCTGGCCTCGCCGGGAAATTCGCGCCCGGTCTTAGAAGCTTCACGGTGGGTTTCGACGATCAGCCGGACCTGAGCGAGTTCCAGACTGCCGCCGAAACTGCCCGACGCTTTGGACTCCAGCATACGGCAATCCCGCTATCGGGGATGGAAGCCGAACGAAGCATGGAAGCCTGGATGGACTCGATGGACCAGCCCTCCATCGATGGCCTGAACACCTTCGTCATTTCGCAGGCAGTGCGCGCTCAGGGCATCAAGGTTGCACTTTCCGGACTTGGCAGCGA
>JAGWVZ010000746.1 GCA_018970625.1 Myxococcales bacterium
GAATACCAGATCGTGCTTCAGAAAGACGGCGCGCGGTGGCGGACTCGACTCACGCTTGACCCGGACAGCGTTCAGAACATCGACGCCACCCTTCAACGCGATCGTCCTGTGACTCCTGCTGCGCCCACAGCGGAGAACAATACCGCTGCACCGGTTGAGCCCCCGCCGACAGCTGAACCCCCTCCGGAAGAGCCGGCGAGACAACCGTCCTACCAGTTGCTCGATTGATACAGCGTTTCAGGTGTTGACGCCGCTTCGTACAGCGGCTCCCCACGATTCGCCCCGTTTTAGCGCTGTCCGGCTCTATGGGGATTCGGTCGCCTCATACGGGGACCATCTTATGGGGCACGTTCATGTGTGTCTTGCACAGACTGTGCAGCCAGGCAGACGAGCTGACACACCCATCTGGTCTGGCTAACGCCTTTGGTTATGATGCGTGAGAAGGTCTCGATGACTCATCGGCATCCGAGGCAAGTGCCTACGGCGCGATCCGACGTTGAATGGACGGAATCAACACAGCGACTGCCTCGCCAACCTTGTCGCTGAGACGCCCACCGGCCTGTGCCATGGTCGGCTTGCCTCCTCCCTTCCCGTCGACGAGGGTGGCCATCTCGTTCACCAGGTCACCAGCCTTCAACCCCACCTTTACAGCAGCGTCTGAGCAAAGGACCACAAGCGCAGGTTTGTCTTCGATCACCGCAGCCAGTCCAACGACTGATTTGTCTGACAGTCGGTCACGGACAAAGTCGGCGAGCTGAAGCAGCTCGTCACGAGTCGTAACCGGCGCAATACCAGACACAACCTGAACACCTCTGACGTCAACGGCGCCAGCTGCAAAAGTAGTCGCGAGCACCAGAGCCTGCTGTCGCACCAACTCATCTACGCGATGCTGCAGAGCCTTGTTTTCAGCCAGCAAACGTTCCACGCGTTCAGGAAGCTGTGACGGCGGCGTGCGGAGCGTTTCAGCAAGACTATTCAGTCTATCTCGCTCCGCGTTGGCAATTTCGAAGGCTCGCTCGCTGGTGGCAGCCTCGATCCGGCGTACCCCCGCTGCCACTCCGGTCTCCGAGAGAACGCGGAAGTAGGCGATCGTTCCGACGTCTGATACGTGGGTCCCGCCGCAGAGCTCCATAGAGGTGCCCGGCACCTCCACGACGCGCACCTGCTCGCCGTACTTCTCCCCAAAGATCATCATGGCTCCCATGGCCTCGGCATCGGCGAGAGCGACATGAGTGTGCACCCGAACGCGCGTTGCCTTACGAATTTCGTCGTTTACCCAGACTTCGATATTTCGCAGCTGCTCGTCCGTCACGGGCTGGTCATGCGAAAAGTCAAAGCGCAGGCGTTCCGCGCTTACCAGTGAGCCTGCCTGAAAAGCCTGCGGGCTCACAAAGTGGTGGAGTGCGGCATGCAGGAGGTGAGTCGCGGTGTGGTTGCAAGCCGAAAGACGTCGCCGGTGTTCATCCACGCGCGCATGAACGGTCTGTCGCAAGGCGGTCGACGTGAGGTGTCCATCCGTAACCTCGCAAACGTGCGTGATGCCGGCGGTTGTCTTTACGGTATCGAGGACGCGAAGCATGAGATCGCCATTTTCGGTAACCAGTACGCCCTGATCGCCCGTTTGACCGCCGCTCTCGGCATAGAAAGGCGTCTCACGGAGGCATATCTCGACATGCCCAGACTCCGCAGACAAACGATATCGAAGCACGTCGGTCGTGTTGTGAAGCAGGTCATAACCAATGAACTGGTCTGCCACTCCTTCCTGAAGGATCACCCACTCGCCCGCCGCTGCATACCGATCATCTGCTCCGCGCGACCGCTCGCGCTGCTCCTGCATGGCGGCCTGATAACCGTTCTCGTCAATGGTCAGTCCGCGCTCTTCGGCCATAATCTGAGTCAGGTCGGGCGGGAACCCGAAGGTGTCGTAGAGCTTGAAAACCGATACGCCGTCGATCTGTGTTGAACCGGCGGCCTGTGCAGCGTCGGCCACCTGACTGAACAGATCAATCCCACGGTCAATCGTCCGGA
>JAGWVZ010000747.1 GCA_018970625.1 Myxococcales bacterium
AGTGGATTCTGGAGACCGGTGGTCAACCGGATCCCGCGCGATGCATAGAGTCCATGCTCGCGGTGGCTGACGCCCGCCTGTACGACGCCAAAAACGCGGGCCGCAATCGCGTCGCTTACTAGGCACCCTGCAAGCGCAGACCGCTGGTGGGCCGATGGTGCGCTCGGAGGGCCATGAAGCCACTCACCATGTTCGCCGGCCACAACCGGCAGCCCACTCCAGAATCACGGCGCCCATGTCATGGCGACTGCCGACCCCGCGAATCGACGCCTCCGTTGCCCTGACAGGGTTCGAGCGACACACGCACACAGACGTCATCCTGACTGCCTGCTGCCCCATTCGACCCGGCGCGACCCGGCGACGCTGGTCGTGCATCGGTGGGCTGTTCCGATGCATCGTCAGCGTCCGTCCCTCGAACCGCCAACAGCGATTGAATTCTGTCGTTCAGGGCCTGTTGCCAGCTGGATTCACCACAGCCATTGCGCTGGCCGTTCGGACCGGGAGAGTACAGGACCAGCTCGGTCCGGGCGCTCCACTGTACCGCATAGGCGTGTCCCCAGAAATCTCGCGTCAGGTCGCGACCGGTATTCGTGGTCATGTTTTCTGCAATAAAATCAGATAGCTGACCCGCCGTTCGAGGTGGAGTGACGCAGTTCAGATTCCAATCCATGATCATCAGGTTCGCCATCTGCACCAGCTCGTAGTGGGTCAGACCGGCTTTCACGAGGTCGAGAGTCGGGCCGGCGGCCGCGACCAGTCCACCCGACAGGACCAAGGTAGGCAGTATGCGCCAGAGGTCGATCATGGTCGCTCCCCTCCGGCGCCGTCGTATGCACCTGTCTGAAGTCGGAGCGCGGCCAGTGTGTGCCGGGTGCGATGTGTGGGGCGAGCCCCGGAACGCAGCGACTCCTGCAACAGCTGCCGAATCGCCGCCGCGGGGATGCCCACCACTTTTGCACCGCGCTCGCCCGCCCGCAATCGGGCACGCTGCCCGGCCGACACGGCCTGTCGTGCAAAGCTGCCCACTGCAGTCGGTGAGGCCAGCAAACGTTCCGGTTCACCGCCGTGTGCGGACAACAACAGCCCGCCGGAAAGCACCACCCAGAGCGTCTCCTCCGCCATAGCGGGCAACGGCGCATCAGCGGGCAGCGCGGTCGACGTCGAAAACGCGAGCAGTCTGGCGAGACTGCCCGCTGGCGTGGACGCGAGCGCTGTGTGTCGGACAAGCACGGCGAGCACCATGGCCGCTGTGCTGTCTGCACGTGCCGCGAGCGCCACATCGGGAGGCAGAACGGCAAGTCGCACCGGTGTGACAGCTCGTAACAGCCAGGGTGCTGGCAGGAACGGGCTCAGGTGCTCAACACCGACCAGATCTCCCTCATGCAGGTGACCGGACTCGAACGGTACCCCGGCGATATCCTGTTCCAGCACCACCAGTTCGCCCTCGATCACCAGACCCACTCCCGGAGCAGGCTGTCCGGCGGCCGAAACGACATCATCGGGCTTGTAGGTAAGCAGCTGAACCGACGCGACCATCGGCGCAGTCCAGAGAGCATCAGTCGAACCGAGCAGCGCCCTGAATGCGGCCGCATGTTGCAGTAAACGTGCGATGTGTGGATCGCCCTGCCCGGCTACCACCGTCTGTCGGGGTCCCGGGGTGACCAGCGCGACGACACTCCGAAGCGCATTTCGCAGCAACGCCACCCAGAGCACCAGCAGCGCGACCACCACCGCCACAGCGAAGCCAGACGCGAGCGTGCGCTCGAACCATGGCGTCGGCGCACCGGGCTGCAGTAACAGTGACGAGATCGCATAGTGGAGCGTATCGGGCACCACCACAAAGACCATGGCGTACAGCATGGCCAGCGAGTGCAACACGAGAAGGGTAGCCGTGAGGGCGACCGTACGTCGGGCAGGATCGGGCGTGAATCCGCGCGGCAACGGCCTTGAAGTCTGTCGCGTGAAGAGAGCAGCGCTCGCAGCGAGCCCTGGCAAACGGGTCGCCGCCCCCAGCGCGGTGCGGGCG
>JAGWVZ010000748.1 GCA_018970625.1 Myxococcales bacterium
GCTGCATAGCCCGCAACCGGCGTCAGAATCAGCCAGATGTTGTCACTGCCATCGGTGATCTGCACGGAGAATCCGGTGGCGCTGGGAGCCGCGTACTGGCTCACGAAGCCGCTGGTGACCAGCCCTTCCTGCATGAACTCGCGGATGGTGGTCATCGACGCCTTGCGGGCATCGCCTTGGTTCGGCGCGTAGATCGGCACCTGATCGCCGCCAGAGACGGTATCGACCGCAGTGAGTTGATTGATGGTCGGCATGGTTGCGCCTCAGTCGAATTGCAGCGGGCCGTCCTGGCCTGCAAGGATTGGGTCCACAGGGTCGGACAGGAACGGGTCATCAATCGACCACGGCTTGTTGCCCGCACCGGCCGGCATACTGGCGGGCATCTGCATCTCTGGCGGCAGGCTCGCCCGCATCAGCAGCGAGTTGTACCCAGCGCGGGCAGTGGCCTTCGTGTCGCCGCTGATGGCCTTGCCGATCCCTGGCGCAAGACGCACCGCCAGATTGGTGATGATCGGCTCGTTGGCCGCATCCGGCACGCCAGTCTCGGCGTCCAAACTGGTGTCCTCCGGGCTTCCCGGCACCGGATATCCGAGCCGGATGCCCATCGTGTTCCACTGCGCCATCATGGCGTCGAGCCGGCGAGCCGCAGCCTCTAGCTGCTCGGGCGCGAGGTCGTACACATACGACGCAAGGCCCATCTCCTCGTAGGCCGCAACCACGAATTGCCGGCGCGTGTAGCTCATGCCGATGCCTTCATGTGCTCGAGAATGCGCTCGTACAGCCGCGCATCACTCCATCGCTTGTCCACCTTCAGCCCGATGCGCTCGGCCTGCTCCAGCATCTCTGCGCGGGTCGGCGGCTCATCATCGGCAACCGGCTCGACAGCGGCAGCAGCTGGCCGCTGGAATGACTCAATCGCTTCCGGCATCGTCGCGTGCCACCCGTCCTGCAGCGCATTGTCAAACTGCTGCTGGTCGTAACAGCCGAGCGCTGCGTAGGTCGTCCCGCATGACCCCGGATAGGGTCCGGGGCAGCGATAGACAATGGTCGGGAAGCTCATTTCCTTGCCTTCTTTGCGGTCTTGGCAGAGGCTCGAAACGCTGCTGCGGTCGGCGCGCCAGGCGCACCAGGCTTGCGCATCTTCTCGCCGCTGCCCGCCTTGATACGCTCGCGCTTGGCGGCGATGTTGGCGTACAGCCCCGGCTTCATTTCATACCCTTGCGAGCAGGCGCCTTGCTCGGCTTTCCGGCCTTCATGGCAGCGGTGCGAGCAGTCGATAGCGCAATGGCAACAGCCTGCTTTTGCGGCTTGTCTGCCTTCATCTCGCGACTGATGTTCGACGAGATGGACTTCTGCGAATAACCCTTCTTCAATGGCATCCTGGTCCCCAAGGAGATGAAGAAGAGAGCGGCCTCGTGGGCCGCTCTCATGATCCAGGCGTTTAGCCCAGACGGTAGGTGACGAACGTATCCGTCGCGGTCTTGCGGGTGCGGAACTGGCCACTGGTTCCGGTTGCCACCGCGCCCGCACCGACCACCGTGTGCCCGCTCGCAGCGGCAGTAACGGTGAAGGTGTTGGGGCCGGTATTGATCACGGCCCAGTCGAAAGAGTCATTGATCGCCCAGTTGCTGGCGAGCTCCACAGTCGCACCAGTGTCAAGGGTTGCAGTGACGCCGGCAGCGGTGGTCGAGGTCACCAGACCGGTCAGGCACAGGACTGCGGTCAGGGTGCCAGTGGCGTTCAGCACGCCAGGGGTGACTTGCACCGGAGCGAGCAGACGCTGCTGCTGCACCACCGGAGAGACACCCACTTCGTACAGCACTTGCACGCCACCGGAAGCGTCCAGCACGATGTCCGCGCCAGTGGTGTACGGGCCGAACACGGTCTGGCCGTTGCTGACAGTACCCAGCACCGACGCCGAGGTCGGATAGTTGGGGAAACCGAGCAGACGCGAAACGGTGCAGGTTCCCTGGGTGAAGACAGCGATGGACTCGTTGGCCGGCACAGAAACGGTGACCGTCCCTTG
>JAGWVZ010000749.1 GCA_018970625.1 Myxococcales bacterium
CCCGGTTCCACTGGAACGCCTTTGCATGTATCCGGGTGAGGCGCGCATTCGTGAAATTGCGCGTCTGAATGCCGAATTAAGGACATCGGAGCCATATCTGGTTGTGGCCTGGGCATTCGACCAGTCGCTGGCCGATGCACTGCGTGAGACGGTCCTTGATGACGAGCACGGCCTGCTGCTGGTGTTGCGAGCTGTGCTGTTGACCACGTCTTTGCTTGAGACCGGATATTTGCCGGTCTGTTCACCGGTGCAGGTTCGCATTCATCCCGTCAGCGGCGCCATTCGACTCGGCGATGTGGATACCGTGCAGACGCTTGCGATGGGCGATATTCATGCGGCGTCGATTGCGTTCGCTTCGTTGGTTGCCTCGGTGATTGCGGGCTCGCCCGCGCCGCCATGGAGCGTCGCGACGCCGGTTGAGGCGTGCGCCGACTGGTTGCAGCAGCACCGTGTACCGGGCGAACAGATGGAGCTGGTGCTCCCGTGGTTTCAGTCGGCCTGTCAAACGGCGGCAGAGTTTCGGGAACGTCTGGATGGACTCGAAAACCGCACGCGAGCCCTGTTGCGTCGGCGGCGCCCGGCGATGCGTAGCAGCAGCGCTCGACCTCCTGACACGGTGTTACCGCTTGCCGTGGGAGACACGTTCGCCGATCGCTTTCGCGTCGATGGCCTGTTGGCCCACGGTGGTCGAGGCGTCATTTATCGCGTGCATGACCTCGTGGATGGGCACGACGGTATATTGAAGCTGAACCGGTATGTGTATGATTCCGCGTCTGAATTTGCTCTCGAACTGGCAGGTCGCCGACTGGAACTGGAGCACGAGTATCGCATCCTCAGGCGATTCGCGCCGCTGGTTGGCGGTGTGCCTCCGACGCGGGGTCTCTGGCGCGAGCGGGGCCGCGGTGCCTGGTTTTCTGTCGCTCCCGACCTCGCACCCGACGAACCCGGCCTCGTCATGGAGCGGGTGCCGGGGGTTCCACTGCTGGACCTCCTGCCGTTTCCCCGCGAGGGTTATTCCGGTGCCAGACGAGCGGGCAATCGGCTGGACCCTGTGTTTGTGGTGTCGCTTGTCGAGCAGCTCGCTCGCCTGATGCAACGATTCCATGACGAGGGTTACCTGTTTCAGGATTTGAAAACCGAGAACCTGATGTACGATCCCGTACTGGATCAGCTGCATCTGGTTGATCTGGCGTCGGTATGCGAACGCGACGCGCAGGGGAAATTGCGCCGTGACAGCGTTGCATTTGGGATGCAGACGCATGGCTTTGCTGCACCGGAATTTGCAAAACTCTGGGAAAATACCGACCACCGATTCGATATTTATTCGCTCGGCGCTACGGCCTGGCATTTGTTAACGGGTGCAAATCCTGAACGGATTGCGCTTGATGAAGGCAAGGAATATCCCGCCCTTGATTTCATGCTGCTCGCGTCCTGTCCCGTCCCGGTGCAGGAGCTCGTGCTGGGATGCCTCGCGCCCCTTGAGAGACGACTCGCCTCGGCCGCCGCGGTCGCCGATCTGGCAGCATCGGCTCGGCTTTTACTGTCCAGATCGCGCCCACTCGACGTGCGCTCGCCATCCATCCATTATCTGCAAAAGGGTGCGCGACTGGAGTGGCTGCCGCCGATGGACCCACGCATCGCCGGTGTTCGTGTCACTCGTCTGACAGCTGGTGGTGTGTCTGGACAGGTGGTGTATGAAGGTGCGCCGCGCCTTTGGCTCGACGACCCGACAGAAATAACGGTGCAAACGTCCTGGGAGGTTCGCACCTGGCTGCAGCGCTCCGAAAATCGCATTCAGTCACGCGGAGTGGTGGTACGCGCGGTGCCAAACCCGAAGCCGGACCTTCATGTAACGCCCTGGTTTGGTGGTAACCGATTTACGCTCAGCGCGCCGGCGCATGCCACCAGACTTGTGGTGCGGGCTGCCGCTGGTTTTCCTCCCGCGAGCACTGAAGACGGCGTCTCTGTCGCCGACGGATTACCCGAGGCACTGACCGAAGGCGTTCACTGGGATTCCTCTGCGAGC
>JAGWVZ010000750.1 GCA_018970625.1 Myxococcales bacterium
CCCCCCTTCCGACCACCACTTCAACCGTGGATCTGGAACTCGTTCATGGTCGAAGCATCCACCCGGTCGTCCAGATACTTGCTTAGCCGACGCATGATTCGCGCTTCGAGTTGCCTCGCCCGCTCCCGACTGACGCCAAATAACTCGCCGATCTCCTGCAGCGTGTTCGGATTCTCCGCCACCATCCGGCGGGTCCAGATGTCCACGTCGCGCCCCGTCAGCGTAGTCGCGAAGGAGTTGAGGTGACCTCGCAGGTCATCGGACATTTCCCGCTGAGCGAGACCTTCGTCGGCCGGCACAAGGTCCGCAGCGATCAACTCGCCCAGCGTACCTCTCTCACCATCTTGAATTGGCGCGTCGAGCGAGCTCTCGCGTCCACCAAGGCGGGCCTCCATTTCGACCACATCGCTCTCACGAACGGCCAGCGAGCGAGCCAGCAGGTTGGGCGTTGGGACGAGTCCCTGCCGATACAGACGGTCTTTCTCGCGCTTGAGGTTGTAGAACAATTTACGCTGCGCCTGTGTCGTCCCGATCTTCACCAGCTTGTAGTTGTCCATCAGGTACTTGAGAATATACGCCCTGATCCACCATTGGGCGTAGGAGGCCAGACGGATATTCTTGTCCGGATCAAACTTCCTCACCGCATGAATGAGCCCGACGTTGCCTTCCTGAATCAGGTCCAGCAGGCTCAGGCGAGAAGACTGATACTCCAGCGCGATCTTCACGACGAGCCGCAGGTTGGCATTCACCAGCTGCAGCTCAAGAGCCTGCAAACGCGTATCCCGGTACTGACACGCCAGCGTGTACTCCTCGTCACGCGCCAGCACTCCGTAGCGGCGAATCTCGGACAGGTAACGCTGCACCGGGTCGTGCACGAACGCCCGGTCACGACTCTCTTCTGCCTGCGTTCCGCGGATAGCCTCTTCTCGAATCGCTTTCGCCATGGCCAACAACCTCATGTTCACACGCCCGGGGGATTCCGGGGGTGAGCGCTTCAGACTGCCGTTCGGCACACCTGAACCTGTGCATCATAATCAACTCAGCGCGTGCCTATTCCCTTCGTTAGCGGGATGTCTGACCTGCTTCGCGCCGACAACATGTCCCGGTGAGTAAATCCTCACCTGCGAACAAGGGATGCAGTGTACACCGCGAAAGGTGCGCTTTCTAGAATGATTCTACGCCCAATCGCACGCGCGATCCGCGCGTTTGACACCGTGGGCCACGTGCCTACTCTACCCTGACCTTTACCCGACGCCTTCAGCTCCTTTACGACGTCATGACCACCGCCCGCGATTATTACCAGATCCTCGGGGTTTCCCGAAGCGCCGACGAACAGGAACTCAAGAAGGCGTATCGCAAGATCGCGCGCGAGAATCACCCCGATCACAACCCCGGGGATGCAAAGGCGGAAGAGCTCTTCAAGCAGGCTACCGAGGCATATTCGGTCCTGAGTGACTCCGAAAAGCGAGCCATGTACGACCGAATGGGTCACGATGCCTTCCGACAGGGCGGTGGGGGCCCTGGCGCGGGTTTTGACCCCAACGATATCTTCTCGAACTTCGGCGACATCTTCGCAGAAATGTTCGGCGGGGGCGGATTCGGGGGGCGACAACGAGACCCGAATGCACCGTCACGCGGCGACGATCTCCAGAAGCGCCTGCAAGTCCCTTTCGAGTACGCCGTTCACGGCGGCTCGGCCACCGTCAAAGTCCCCCGATCACGCCGGTGCACCACCTGCGATGGCAGCGGAGCCAAATCCGGCACACGCCCGGCGTCGTGCACGCAATGCGGGGGGCGCGGTCAGGTCGTTATTCAGCAGGGCCTCTTCCGTGTTCAAACGTCGTGTCCCCGTTGCAAAGGGCGTGGCACCGTCATCGAACATCCCTGCACCACCTGCAAAGGGTCAGGAGAAGAGACAATCGTCAATGAAGTGACCGTCAAGGTGCCACCAGGCGTCGAGACGGGCCACCGCCTGCGCCTCAGCGGCAACGGGAATCATGGTCGCAACGGCGGACCTGCAG
>JAGWVZ010000751.1 GCA_018970625.1 Myxococcales bacterium
GGAACCGTGGTGCTGTACGATTTCGGCTGTGTGAAGGATGTGTCGGTGGAAACCCTTCGGTCGTATCGCAACCTCGTGGTGGCCGCGCTCAACGATGATTTCGCGCTGGCCGACAAGTTTCTGACCGAGCTTGGCGCCCGCAACACCGAGAAACCATGGCCGGGAGCAGAATATTATCGTTTGTGGCGAGATATTTTTCTGGACCCCGTACTGGCTCCACAACCTTATGATTTTGCAGCCTCAAAAATTCACGAACGCATTATGAGGGAAGTAAAAGACTTCCTTTTGCACCATGCCGACGCGTTTCAACCACCTGTGGAGCTGGTATTTATTGATCGTGCCATTGCTGGGACCTTTGGAAATGTCAGAAAAATGGGCTCGGTCTGTGACCTGCGCTATTTGATCGACCAGAACGTGCGCTCGATACCCGAGGGCTTGAAGGGGCATGTCGACAAATAGGCGTGCAGTCTTGCTCCCCGTTTTGCAATTTCGCTGTCCGATAAATAATCGGGCCAGAATCATCATTCCGCTTCTGCTTCACAGGCGGATGCTCGCCTGACCCCGACACTGGCACGCGGAAACGGATTATTCCGCAATCACTCCGGCGGGAAATCCCTGAACCGAGACGATGGTCTCTGATTCAGTCAGCGCCATGAGCTGCTCTCCCTTCGCCGCGCGGTTCATCAGGGGAATATCATAGACAGGAAAGCGGGCATATCGCCCCTTCGAGGTCAGAATCACGACGTCGTCGGCCAGCGCGATACTGGCGACACTGACCACCTCGTCGCCAGGATTCAGGCGGCAGGTCTGAAGGCCATTTCCCGCGCGCCCCTGCGGCCTGAAGTCGCTCATGCGCATGCGTTTGAACAACCCCTGTGCGGTCGCGAGCACCACAAATGCACTGCGCCCTGCAGAAACAAAGGACGACACCACGCGCGCGCCCGGATCAAGAGCGATCGCCTTTACACCGGTGGCCTTGCGGCCCTGCGATCGAACTTCGGAGGCATCAAACACCAACGCCTTTCCAAGTGAACTCCAGACGCTCAGCATGGCATCAGTGGCGCCGGCAACCACGCACAGCAGCGCGTCATCATCCCGAACCAGCGTCGATACCGTCGCTTCCGAGGACATCTTTCGATACTCCGCGGTGTCGGACGCTTTCAGCTGGCCCTGCACCGTGATGAAATAAAACCGCGCCATGTCGCGCAACGCCCTGCGAGGCAACACCGAGATCACGGTCTCGTCCGACGATATCCCGGAAAAGCGGGCGTTCAACGGGCGAACAATGGCATCGGGTTCATAGCGCGGCAATAATCGGGCATCCACCGCGAGGCCGTTGCCACCGCTGGTGAAGACGCACACGCCGGGGTCGTCGTCAGCAATGACGATGGTCTCGGGGGTATGCTCACCGTGGGGGCCTGCGGGAAAACGACTCAGCTCGGGCGTCGCTGACGCATGAAGCGACGCTGCCTCCAGCACAAAAGCAAACCCCGACGCAGCCACGACGTAGGAGTCGTTGTGCGCCGCACTCCCTATGGTCCGTTCAGGGCGTTCATCATCGACCAACTCGGCCGTCGCGGAATCCGACTCACGGCGTTCCTGCGTCTCGTAGAAGCGACGCAGATGTACCAGGGTGGCCGCCAGATACTGGTCCCAGCTTCCAAAGGTTACGATGGCCTCGCGATACCAGTCGCCGGAGTCAACCAGTACAGATTCACGCGTCAGATGGCTGGCTTCAGCACCGCTATCAATGAACTCGAGCAGACGGCTCAATAATTGTTCGCGACTCATTCGTATTTCTCGGATTTCAGGCAATGGGTACACAGAGGTTGACGCTACGTTTTCCCGGGGACCTCCCGATGAACTTCGCTATCCACTGATTTCGGGTGAGCGTAACAGAAGCTCGCCAAAAATAGTGCTGGCCGCAAAGGCGGTCAGGTGTCGTTGGGCGTCTGCATGCAGCAGCAGGTCGTCGATAGCCGATACGCTGGCAAATGCGCCACCCCAATCGCTGTCTCTG
>JAGWVZ010000752.1 GCA_018970625.1 Myxococcales bacterium
GCATGAAAAAAGGCGCCGGAGCGCCTTGGTTGGTTGTCGAAGATGCGGCCTGTCAGGCCACACCGCTTTGCATCACTCGCTGCAACTCCATGCGCCACTCGTCGGCGTAGTCGTCCTGCGCGTACTGTGGCCAGCACGGCAATCCGTAGGTGAAGTGGGCCAGCGCTGCGTCGTGGTCGTGCTCGCCGACCAGCGTGTTCCACGCCTTCGGCAGTCCGCCAATTTCGTTCGCGTCGAGCCAGTCAAACCGGTGCAGGTACGCACCGCCCGCCTGGCGCACGAAGGTGCGCGTCAGGTGCGCATTGGCCGGGTGCTCGCAGTTCCACAGCACCACGCTCGACCAGTTCTTGCGCGGGTAGTGCTCGTTTCTGTTCTCAAGCACCGTGCCCCGGTACTTGTTCGCCTGCCGCGTCTGGTAGTCGTGCTGCACCACCTGCACGGCGTAGCGCTCGTCGCGCATGGTCCACAGTTTGGCGACGTCATCGCGCACCAGCATGTCGCTGCCATCGACGAACAGCGCCCAGCCTTTGAACTCGCACATGGCCGGCACCAGGAAGCGTGCGTAGATAAAAGCGTTGGTGCCGTCGCGCTGGTCGCCCGTGACCGGCGTCAGCGCCACGGGCTCGCTCGCGTGCCGGAACAGGCTGTGCACGAACACGTGGAAGCCGATGGCCTCCCGGTCGTCGTAGCCCGCAAAGACGCGGATCACAGCAGCCCTCGCTTGCTCATGGTCTCGCGCACCGCGGCCTTCCAGTCGACGCTCGGCTGCGCCTTCCACGGCCGCAACTTGTCGGTCTCGTTGCCGATCTCGACCAGCCCATGCGCCCGGAGGTGGTCTCTGTGCTGCCGGCGTCCGCCGATCATCTCGCCAGTGGCCATGCTCTGGTAGGGCTGGATGTCCGGGATGATGTTGTGCGCGTCGTTGGCGTGGCGTTCCTGCTTGTAGTCGGGCGTCACCTCGATGAGTTGCCCGTCGATCTGGATGTAGCGTTGCCTCATAGCACCATGAGCAGGTCTTCTTCCTCTTCGATCTCTGCCTGCAGCGCCTGCGCCTCTGCGATCAGGCGCTGCACGACCATGGCACGCTCGGTTGCCAGCTGCAGCTGCGCGGCCTGCCGCTGCAGTCGCTCCAGCATCGGCGTCAGGTCCGGCGTGCGCTGCGTCGGCACCTCCAGTGCCTCGGCCACGGCTTCGATCTGCTCCTCGACGGCCTCAAGCACGGCCTGCGGCGGATCCTGGCGCTTGCGCTCGCGGTCGCGGATGCGCTTCCATTGGTCGTCCCAGAAGCCGTACTGCAGCAGACCCTCGGTCGACTCGGTGATCGTCGCGGGCTTGCCCTGCGCGACGGCGTTGCCGACGCCTGCGAAGATCGACTCGTTGGCAACGATGCTGGCTTGCAGACCGTCAGCCACCGCGTTGCCGACGTTCGCGGCGATTAGCTGGATGACGTTGACATCGGCCTGCAAGCCATCTGCGACCGCATTGCCGACTGCGGCTGCAATGGTGGTCGCCGAGAGAATGCTGGCCTGCAGACCGTCGGCAGTGGCGTTGCCTGTGCCTGCGGCGATGACGGTGCTGACGCTGATGCTGGCTTGCAGGCCATCGGCGGTTGCGTTTCCGACGGTCGCCGAGATGGTCGTATTGCTGAATACTGACGCGGTCGAACCGGCTGCCGCTGCGTTGCCGACGCCTGCGTCGATGGTGACGTTGTTACTGACCAGCCCAAGCGAGTAAAACGTCTGGTTGGCGGCGGGGCGGAAAATTTGCCAGGGGTTTTTGTTCAGTTCCAGCGCCTCAGCATCACTCAACGCTCGGCCCCACCGAGCAAATAATGCTGCGCACGTCATGGCAGGGTCGCGTATCGTCCCTCGTGCCGGATCACCGAATAGTCGAGACGTAGTCGCGTTTTGTGTCCAGTTCCATGTTGACGTCGCTTGCACTGCTCCGTCATACAAAACGGCTAGCCGATTGGAGGCCACGCTTACGGTTGCCACTACTGAAACCGCTCTGCCTAG
>JAGWVZ010000753.1 GCA_018970625.1 Myxococcales bacterium
ACCATCACCGAAATTCAGATCGGGGCGAATATCCGAGTCATAACTGCGCGCCACATGGTTGGGCACAAAGTCAATCATGACATCCAGCCCACCATCATGCAGCCGATCAATCGCCTCGCGAAACTCCGGCAGGCGACGCGCGGGATTTACCGCATAATCCGGCGAAACATCGAAATAATCACGAATCGCATATGGGCTGCCCGCCCTGCCTTTCAGAATATCCGGGTCATCAGCGGATTGACCCACCGATGTCCAGTCGGTCGAGGTGCCCTGCTGCAAAACGCCCGTCAGCCAGACATGACTGAAGCCCATCGCCCCGAACGCTTCTACCGCACGCTCGTTGATATCTGCAAATCGACCGCTGCTGTTTTCGGCCAGAGTGCCCCCCGGCAGGCGCGATGCATCGGTATTGCCGAACGTGCGCACCATCAGCTGATACACCGCCGGGCGCTCGGCCGTTCGACCAAAACGGCCAAGGAACGGGTACGCTTCAGGCGCGCGTGAATCACGAAAATCAAATTCCAGATAACGCTCAATCATGCGGTCGCCCGGACCACCGATATGCAACGGGTCCGTCGCACCGTACATCCAGCCCCAGCCAATATTATCGCTGCACAGACCACCACAATTACTGGCGAGGTCTTTCATGTACACCGTAACCGCGATACGCTCAGGGTCACCAATCGCACTCAACGGAATGCGGAATTCCGAGAATTCGGAGCCCACGCTCGATGACATCACAGCGCTCGCATCCTGACGTGCGCCCCAGATAACCCCGTTAAATGCCCGCAGATACCGTTCCGAAACGCCAGAAACGGTCTTGTTGAAGAACACGTGGCTCGCGTGGAAGGGCAACAGCGTCGTCGACCCCTCAAACCAGCGTTCCGCCGGCACGTACGACAAACCCGGTGATTCGTCGTCCAGCCGTGCACCGACGACAATATACACCGCCTGATTGGTAATGCTCAGGTCCTGTCCCTGCACCGCCACATACAGGGCGGTGTTGTCCCAGGAAACATAAACCTGCTTGCCATCATTCGTCGGCACGCGCGCGCTGCCCGGCCAGTCGTTCAGCCCATCGATCGCGATCGGAACCGAGTATGGCTCCGCCACCTCCGCCACAGAGAACGTGCTGCTGACCACGTCGGCCACGGCGCCATTCCCGGTCGAGCGCACCGCCCTGCCCACCCGCACGTCGAGGGTGGCGCCGATCGGCAGCGGTTCATTCGGAGTCAGCGTCACCGTGCTCGCGTCCACAAACTCCGTGCGAACGCCGAGGCATGAATCTTCGCCGGACAGGCGAAGCGAGACGCCGTCGCCGCACTCTCCATCGATGGCGACGCCGCGCGCCGTGTCACGACGCAGCGGTTCGCTGAACGCCAGCGTCACAGACGTGGTTCTGGGCAGGGCGGCGGTACCATCAGCCGGGGTAATGGTGACGGTCATCGGCGGTCCGTCCGGCTCTTCGATGATGTCGGGCTCCGGCGTCGTGTCCTCGCCGATGTCGGGTTCGACGTCCGTCGTGTCGGCGCCAACGTCGCTGACCGTGTCTTCGGTGTCGGGCAGCGCGTCGTCGGCATCGATCACGACGTCGGGCTCGGGCAACACCTCTTCAGGCGCGGCGTCTACACCGACTTCCTGCGGTTCAGCATCGACGCCGGCGTCGAGAAACGCGTCAGATTCGCGGATATCGAAGCCGAGGTCGGGCGGAGTGCCATTGCCACCGGGGCGTTGCGGGGTCTGGTCATCGCCACACGCGACCAGGGACAGTATCAGCGCAATCAGGGATACACGACACAACGGTACGGAGCTCATAGCCACTGCCGGGCACTCGGTTGGAACAAGGCGTCGGGAACGCGTGCAGAATGAGTGTTCGCCTGCCAATGCGCAAGCCCCGAACGGTTGGCTGCAGTCAGTTATTCAAGGGAACGTCGCCGAGTAGCAGGCGCCCGGTGCAGGTCGCGGCCCAGAGGCCGACATGAATCTTCCAGGGCACGAGTGGCATCACAT
>JAGWVZ010000754.1 GCA_018970625.1 Myxococcales bacterium
GGACGCCGACTGTTGGCCGAGCTCGACACCGTCTACCTCGATCTCAGCAACAGGGACGACGTTCGCGTGGGTGACCGCTTTGCGCTTAATCGCGTGGAGGGACGCCTGTACGATAGCGAAGACGAGTTGGTGGGTGTGAAATACATCGTCACGGGCTCCGTTGTCGTCACTGAGTTCCACGAGGAGACACAGCTGGTATCGGCCGTTATCACCGACATGTGGGACACCATCGAACGTGGCGATCCATTGTTCCTCAGCCAGCCTCAGCTACTTTCGTTGTCACCGGTGCCGAATCAGGTCGAGGCCGAAGGTTCTATCATTGACAGCTTGCTACCTCTCACACTGCTTCACGAGCAGCATTTCATTTTTCTCGACATTGGGTCAGACGATGGAGTCGTGCCGGGCAATCGGGTACGCATCTGGGAGCGTTCTGATGAAGGCGCCAACTTTGATGCAAGTGTGGCGGAACGGGGTCAGGAGACGACTACAAGCCGCAGGCAGCGCAGTGAAGGCGAAGGTCGACGTCGCAATCGCGAACGGCCACTCACGTACGAGCAAATTCAGGAGCTGCTGCCATGGCAGGTCGCGGGGGAGGCAATGATTGTGTATACCACCGGACAGTATGCGACCGCTGTCGTCACTGACGGTGGTGATCGCGAACTAAGCCTGGGCCAGCGCGTCACGGTTCAACGCGGCGAGAGATACCGCAACGCTCCTGTACGCTCACATTGGGTAGTCTTCCGAAAGAGGGAAGCGACGTATTCGTTCCGGCTCCCCGTCTCTGTCATCCTTGTTCTACCCAATCGGGGAAACGGCCAACCGCTCGGCTGTCACATCGGAACCACCCGGCAACGCCAACCTTGGCATCACGTCGCTGATGTAGGTTTGTCGGAAAACTTCCAACATCGCACGTTCCGCCCGGTGCCACACTGTCTCCATAGCGCAGCTGCCCATTCGCGCACACCCCTCACCAGCGGCGCAGCAGTCGTTGAGGGCGATGGGCCCTTCGGTGGCAATAATGACATCCAGGAAACTGATCTGGCCGGGGTCCATCTGGAGCGCGAACCCTCCTGCAGAACCTCGAACTGACCTCAATACGCCGGCATCGACGAGAGAACGTAATATCTTCGCAAGGAAGTCCTTCGGGACCTTCTGCTGCTCGGCGATATCTCGAAAACTTTCGACACGCCCAGCCGGTAGAGAAGCCAGATAAATAACGGCGCGCAATGCGTACTCAACGCGCTTTGATATCTGAATCATCTCAATCCGGTTGCTGTGAGAGACACCGATGTGCGCTCGCCGGAGCTAATGGCGCCGGCAACTCAGGTCAAGCCATGTTGTTTCATATCGCGGCACATCCTGCGTTGGTTGAGCGCATCAATACGCAACCGAGGCGGAGCACGGTTGAACACGATTCTTTTCGCTACTGCGGCGGAGCGCGGTTGAAGTTGGCTCGTCGCCTGAACGTCCAGCGGTGCGCCACAGTTGACATAATGCTCATTATCAGACGTTGAACACAGGTGGCCGAGCACCGAACCCGCTCTCTGCCAGAGATTTACCACCATGAGGTCGAGCTCGCCTGAGAACACCCATCCGGCTCAGACTGCACAGCCGCACAATAGATTGCGTAACTCTCAGCGGACCACTTCTACGTCAGTATGTAGCCCCAGTCCGGCAGAACTGCGCTGTCATGGCTTCTTTCCGAAGAGACGTGAAAGAAAACCCGTCTGCGGTGGCTTGCCTTTGTCCCGGAGATTCAACAGGCGTAAGGCGCTCCGGGCTTCCAGATTATCAGGATTCCTTTCGAGCGCTTCCCGATACCACTTGGTGGCCTCGGTGAGGTTGTCGTCGTTACGGTAGATGTTTGCGACGAAGACCCGCGGCATATCCAGTTTGGGATTCTTGCTGGCAATCTCGACGAGTATCTCCCGTAGCCTACCGACGGCGGAGCGATTGGACGGGCGCCCATTCTTGTCGGTCTCCAGCGTGCAGTA